>NZ_JAVFVN010000888.1:0-198302 GCF_030910085.1 Stenotrophomonas maltophilia group sp. RNC7
CTGCTTACATCCACGGCTTCTACAATCCAGCCCGGCTACACTCGGCGCTGGGCTACCACTCGCCTAACAACTACGCCCGGCAGCTCCGGGCTGCCGCCTGAAACGGCTTCATGGCGTCCGTTTTCAGGGGGCCAGATCAGAACACCTCATCGGTAATCCAGGTTGACGGGGCAAGGTCCAGGTCCGTGAGCTTGGCCGCATGATTGGCCGCGCGTCCAACCCAGACGATGTCGTTGCCGCCTCGAATACCCGTGCGAGCAGCTCGGATTGGGCTGCTGTCGATTCCGACGACATGCCTCACGGTACCTGTCCAGTCGGGGTACTGCTGTTTCAACGCTGGCATGACGATCATCTTGACCGCATAGTTGATTTTCAACCCGGCCTTAGCCGCCGGCGTGGCTTGCCGGTCACCCACCCAGATGCCCATGACACGATCTCCGTCGTAGGAGGTGATCTTGCCGCCCTCTTTCCTGATGATCGTCGCTGCACAGTGCAGGAACGCTTTGTAGATCTCTGCACTCAACTGCCAGGCTTCGGTGTCGACCATATTCGTTGAGCCGTTCAGGTCCGCGTACAAAACAGTGGCACGATCAAACTCCACTGCGTCATTGCCCAATCGCAGATCTTCTGGATCGGGTACAACTTGACCTCTCCGTGTAGACCATCGGGTTTGTGCTATCGCCTGCACGGCGGCCGTCATCTCTTCCAGCAGTGCCACCGTCAGTCCCTCGGCCCAGCTTCGAGAATGCGGGAGCGAATTTGTTCGCATGCCGGTGCAATCAAAGCCCGGGCGTCCGGGCCAGGGGTGTATCGGTAGGGGACGGTCGTGAGCCCCGTGAGATCACTGGGAAGCTTCAGCTTGTCTTCGCGCGGCTCCATCAAGAAGGCGCGCCGACTCCCCAGGAATCCAATGAACATACCCAGTTCAAAGACGACGTTGTCGCGCATGACAGGCCACTCGTCACCGCGGCTGATGACCATGTCATCCGCGTGGGCCACGGCAATGGCAAAGTCTGCCTGTTCCAGCTGGCGCTCGAGCTCGTCAAGTGTGTAGTTGGCGGCGCGGAACACCCCGTGGTCCCATACCACCGTCAGGAACGGGTCGTGCTCGAAGTGCTGTACCAGCAACCGCGTGACAGGGAGCGCCTCCACCGACGACATCACAAAGACCCGGACCTGTCCGCGAGGTTGGGTAATCATGTGATTGCGCTCTTTTAGACGGCGCGAAAGGGTCGCGGCCAGCCGCCGCCAGATGACGGGGTGTGAATCCGCAATCCTGCTGAAATCGATTTCCGGCACCTTTAGCACTACGGTCGGCTCGCGTGCAGTAACAGTTGCCGCCCGCAGTTGCGCCGGTTCGATGGCTGCCATTTCGCCGACGTGGTCCCCAGCCCTTCGGGTATTAACCACTTTGCCGTTGACCAGCACGTCCACGGAGCCGGAGACAATGAAGAAAACGTCGGTCTCTGGGGCGCCCTGAGTGATAAAGGCCTGCCCTGTCCCCACGTCGAGCAATTCCCCGGCCTGTGCCAGCTGGGCTGCGGCCGCGTCCAAGCCGGCCAGCAGGCGGAACTCAGCCAAGGCGGCGATCAGTCGCCTGCCATCATCCGCCGCGAGGCGCTCGACGATCCCAGTCCCCATACTGCCCCCTTGAAAGTGTGAACTGGGTCCCAATATACGCCCAAAGGAGCTGGAATGAATCCGGCTGCCAGCCACGCCGTAGGCGACGCGACCCGCCCGGCCTGGCCTCCTCTTGGGCGCAGGGAGTAGCACGATGGGACACAGCTGGAAAAAAGATCGCACCAAGAAGCGCATTGCCACCCGTTACGCCGAAGTCCGCGACGTGGACATCCGCGATTACAAGCGGGAAACCTCGCTGGTGGATATTCCAGTCAATCGCGCCTATCGCGTCCAAGGGGCGCATGTCTACATCGACATCGTCAATCTGGCGGACATGCTTAGCTGCACTGACATCGAAGGCGAAACCTGCCACAAGCGGGCCCTTCGATTCCTGAATCAGCACTACCGCGCCGTCCATCGCATCCTCGTTGAAAGTGATGCCATCCGTGTGGACTTTCACAACCAGCGGCTGCATGCGGTTGTGACCAAGCCGTACGGCGATGCCAACGAACGCGCCCGGATCGAGCGCGCGGTTGCGATCGCCCAGCTCGCCATCGATGTGCTGGCTGAAACGGGCGACTCGGACGCGCACATCCCCAATGCCCAGGTTCGTGTCGGCATTGACAGCGGGATGGCGTTGGCCGTCAACAATGGTCGTCGCGCCAGCCGAGAACCTCTTTTCTTAGGCTCCCCAGCCAATCAGGCGGCCAAGTGTGCCGGGCATGGAGGGGCTGAAGGCATCTACCTGACGCACGGCGCACGTGCCGTGCTTGAACTGCCTACCTTGACCGGCAACAAGGACCGCACCACTTCGCTGACCGATGCTCAGATTTCCGCATGCGTCGAGGCCGCTGCACTCGGCATTTCCAAGTCGCGCATCATCGAACTCTGGAAAGATGAACAGGCCGAGCTCCCTATCGGCGAATTCAAGTTCAGTCGACCGACGCCTCCGCTTTCTGATCTGGACTTCTCCCTGCTCAGCGCGGCGAACTCAAGGCGATTTGATGGCGTTTCGATCTATGCCGACATTGACGGATTCACCGACTTCGTGGACAAGCACTTAGAGGAGGATCCCGAACATCTGGTTCGAACACTGCACGTATTGCGCTCTGAGCTGGATGCGGTCGTACACGAGGATTTTGGAGGGCGTCGTGTCCGTTTTATTGGCGACTGCCTTCATGGGGTGCTGCTGGAGGGCACGTCACAGACGACAGATGCGCAGGACACGGTCAGCACCGCTGCCCAGTGCGCGGGTGCATTGCGCAGCAGTTTCTCCACTGCCCTGGAGCAACTGAGCGCCGAAGGCGCGGAAGTGGCAGAGCTGGGATTGGCCATTGGCTTCGAACTTGGCCCCCTTGCCATTTCCCGCCTGGGCATGAAGGGGAGCCTTCTGCGGTGTGCCACGGGGCGAGCGGTGTTGGAATCTGAAGCCCAACAACGACTCTGCGACGGTGTGGAGACGGCCATTGGTGAAAATGCCTACAAGGCCGCCAGCGCCGCGATACGGACCGTCTTTACCGACAAGCGAAAGGCGGCGAACCTAGACTATGCCGCAGCGGTGGAGGAACTCGCCGCATCCGGGGACCGCGTGGCGAAGGCAACACTGGAGGCACACTACGCTGAAGTGGCACCCGCAGTGGCTCCTGCGCTCGCGCAGCCGATCCGTCCTCATGTGGCCGCGACGTGACGCCAAGGCCTTTGGAGCTGCTGCAGCGCGTGGCACCGGACTACGGTGCCACGTTGATCGTAGACCCTGTCGGGGGGCTGGTTGGGATCACAGTGGTTCGGGCCGGCGGAGCCGAGTACGCATTTAGATTGCTCGTCTCCGTTGCAGGCGAGCACGTCTCAGTGCGCGAGATCGCCGACCCCGGCATGCTGCCGGGGTTCTGTCCCGATCGGCATATCAACGGTGACCGTAGCTTCTGCCTCGGCTGGGGAGAAGACAATCCGAGCCGGATCCAAGACGAAGCAGCAGCGAGGCATTGGTGGGCCACGGTCTACCAGTACCTGACCTACCAGATCGGCGCGAACGCCCGCCGGGTCTTTCCTGGAGCGGAGAACGGCCGCGCGCACGGTCGTGCTGCGCAGCATCAGGCCAATGCTGAGCAGGCAGCCGAACGACTGGGTCCGGCATTCAAGGCAGATGTGCTCGCGGGGCAGTTCATGGTCCGCAAGGATTCGCGCCCTCAGAAGCGGAGGCTCGAGCTCTGGCACGGCAAACTACTCCTTGCTCGGGTGTCGACGCGCACTGAAACCTTGGTCGGGAGACCCCCAGTCTGCCCATGTGGCCGCGATCCTGACGGTGCGATCACTGCATGTGGCGACCACGCTGCGGCCCTGGTCACTTTCATCTTGGAACAGCACCGATGTGCGCTGGCCGACACAGCTTTCCTTGAGGATTGTGCGGCTGCAGGAGCGCGCTGCTGCGGAACGCTGGACATCTGCGGTCTTCGATCTGCCATCAAACGAACACAAACCGTATCCCTCAAGACAGAGAACTCACCCCGTGCAAGAACCTCAAAATTCTGGCGGCCACCCGCCAAATCAAAGCGACCGCGTTAGTGCCGCTTGGCAGCAGCTGAATTTGGTCTTGGGCTTCTTCTCCCGTGTAGACACAAAACTCTCGGTCGGCCTGGGTATCAACCTGGGCATGCTTGCCATGATCGCGACGCGGCTGCCGAAACTTGATGAACTAACGGCCCTGATCTCGGTTGCGGGCGTTTTGTTCCTTACACCGCTTACTGTTAGCTTCTGGCACCTGTGGTACGGATATTTTCCGGAACTGCGAGGCGGGTCAAATTCGCTCATCTTCTTTGAACGGGTGTCGAGCATGGCCGAGCACGAGTTCTTGCAGAAGTGCGCGGAGCGTACGCTGATGGAGTTCGAGGAAGACCTCCTGGGTCAATGTTGGCGCAATTCCAAGATTCTCTCGTCAAAATTCAGCTGTTTGAAGTACGCGTACATTGCCACTGTTCTGGCAATCGCCCCATGGATGGCACTCATCGTTGTGCTGCCTCCGCCGGCAAAGTGACACACAAGTGGCTTCTGCTCATCCAGTTGTTGAGCCGGAGCCCCGGGCAGCGCTGACAGGGCCGGGCCTTCCGGCCCAAGTCGGCCCAAGGTGAGAAACGGTGCTGGCCATTGCCGGAGTTTGGCCATCGGCTATCACACGCACGTCGCAGTTAGCTCCCTTTCGGAAGGGGATGCCAGCCTAGACGTGCAGCAAACTCACGACGATAGACGGTGTCAATCTGGGGCGGGGCTCGCCGGACGTACTCTTCTGCGAGCGTCGCAGTTTGCCCTGAGAGGCTTGCGAGGTAGGCAACTGCTTCTTCCACTGATGGGACGCGTTGATCTTCCCCGTTGAACTTCGGTGGCAGCGCCGTCCATAGCACAGTGGTAATCCCGCGAGCAGCGGCCCAGTCAGCGAGCCCAGGAATACTCGCCGGTGCTGGACAGCCATGTGTCCAGACCCCCAAGTGTCGCTCCATGTTCTTTGAGGGAATGGCTTCCCGCTCACGCAAGGCTCGCTTGGCGTCGCCCTCGTCGTCGGTACCAGCCTCAACCCAGAAGGAGGTGACAGCAGACGCGGCCGCATGCATGACCAACGTAAGCCGTCCATTGCCGGATTGCCTTAAAAACTCTACGCAAACCGTTGGCCCGTCTGCCAGCCACTGTCCACGAACCGGTAGACCGTCGGGTTGCCATACCAGCGACCCCCAACCAAGATAGGCAATCATCTTGAGCCTCTACTCGACTGCGACAGCCGTGCCGCCCACCACAAGCGGCTCATTTCGTAATCGGTCGAGCCTTTAGTCTCTGCGCTCACCATCCTGGATGCCTCCTCGTCTCAACAAGACTCTGTATTGATAGCGCTACCGCGCCATCTGCCGCGATGTTGCGCTGCAGGGTCCGACGCCGGGCGAGAAGAAGCGCGAAGACGGAGCATGCTGCTGATTGCGGACTACCCGCAAGAGCGGGTGACGCATGCCTGGGAGATAGTCGAACCCGCTGTCTTCAAGCTCAAGTACGAGGCGGGAGAGAACCTCATGCTGCAGGAGCAAGCGGCGTCGCGACGATGCAATCCGAACACCCCGGCACCCTGTGAAAGGAAGCACGAAATGGCTGAAGTACCAGAACAGCTCTTCGGCAATAAGCTGGATGGGACTATCCTGCCCCACCAGTAGCAGGCAATCGTGCAGTGCACGCCCCAAGGCAAAGCAGTCATGCCGTCTGCCCTGCTCATGGGCGACCCTCAACATCACCACTAGTGCCGCCAGGCTATCCAGAGTGCCCAGCCCGCACAAGCCCTCGGTGATCTCTCGTAACCGACGGTCTCGGCGGACAAACATGCCGGCTCGCAAGCTCGCTCCGCTGAACACTTCCAGTTGCACAGGTGCACTGAGCGACATGAGTATTGATTCTCCACAACCGCCAAGTGCCTCGTGGACATTCAGAGCGGCCCAGACCGGTGAACATAGAACCATGCGGGAGCCGGGATAGCGCGCCTCGGCTGCTGCCTGCGTCGCCTGGGACGGGACGTGTTCCGCATGGGCATATTTCACCCACACATTGGAGTGGCAGCCGGGACGCTCCGGGGATATCGACTGTCCGAGCGCGTATGCGCTGGATAGGCCCATTCGGCTTCGCAAGCATTCAAACCACAATCCGACACTGAGTGATCGCAGGCAGTACGGCACGGCTCGGTTGGCGGGAAGTATGCTCGTGCTTGCACGCATGCGGGCAAGTCGCGCCTCGCCGTAAAAGGGTATCTCTTTGAGCGCCATGGCCGTGCCCCTCCCCATTCACCTTTGATGGGTAACGAAACGCGAGTTTGTTACTCCTTCCACCATCCGTATTAGAGGGGCAGAATCAGGAGGACACAAGCGACGGGGTGTGACCACGCCATGACGGAGCGGACCAACGAATCAATCCTGGCCCCGGAACGCCGTGAGATCGAAAGAGAATTGACCTTTCATTTCGGGCCTCTCATCGGCTATGAAAACTTGCCGCGAGCTCTTGGCTATCGCTCCAGCCACGCGCTCCGCCAAGCAGAGGCACGCGGAACCTTGCCCGTGAAGATATTCAAAGTGCCCGGCCGCCGCGGCAAATTTGCCTTTGCGATGGACATCGCCGACTGGATGGTTGGGCTGAGGGCCGCAATCAGTCCGCCGGCAGTATCTGGCACCCCGCAAGATGAAGCGGCTGCTCTGAAGCCCAACCAGGAATGACGCCCCACAACCCAAACTCAAGGGGCCGGGCTTGTAGCGTTTCAAGAACAGACTCAAGACGTCCCCGAAGATGCGCTCGCCGAGCGCCGAGGAGAGTACCAAGAGCCGGAAACTAACATCTCCGAACCCTGGAAATGACTTGCCCCCGTTGGCGCGGGGGCAAGTGACATCTGTTGGAGCAGATGGTGGTGAAACTCAGCCTGTACCCTGAGGCTCACCCTTTTCCTTGACAAAGTCAAGCGACTTCCCGTTCGCGCGGAGGGGTGCGCCCATTTCCTCCCCATCTCATATGGCGGAGGCGAACCTGAATGGGCACCTTGTTCCAATCTCGAGACCGGGCAGACGTTCGCAAGCCGACGGCTGAGGAGCAGGATGATGACCGCAGGAAAAAGCGCGACCGCCAAACCGACGGACGAAGACCGCCGTGAGGGGCATCTGCCCCATTCCCCTCTCGAGCTAGCACGCGGCAAGCGCGACCGCCGCGAAATCTTTGTATTTCAGTCCCCGAAGAATGGGCGGACCGTAACGGTGGCCGACCTGGTCAACTTTTGCCAGGCGCTGATGCTCGAATTTGACCCCCAGGTGGAGATGTATGTTGAGAGGCCGCGTCGAATCACGGTAGGCGAGAAGCGCGACCTTGAGTTGAGCTTCTGGGTCGGGCGGAGGGATGGCACCCAGCACTACCAGTTTGTAATCCCTACAAAACGGGTGGCTTCACTGAGCGTTGGCTTAGTCAAGCTTCCCGCAGATGACGAGCTCATCCACATGGCCTTGAATCAAGGGCTCGTATTGCGACTTGTCCACGAAAACTCTCTGGCATCTCGCGCCAGCGAGGTCGCTGTTGCCTACGAACTACTTCCGCTTGTCTGGGCCAATGCAAAGATCGCGGGGGCCAGGCAGTTGGAAGTGAGGATTGAGGACATGCTCCAGAACGTTGAGCGCCTCACCATGAGCGCATTACAACTGCAGACGGGCCAGGCCCGGTTCGCAGTGGCTTGCGCAGTGGCAAGCCTCGTCTACACCGGCCGCGTACAACTCGTGGACTATCGCCCAGGGGATCCGGATGCCCTCGTGGAGGTGCGTCATGGCTAGGTACGAAATCTATGATCAGGCGACACTCGACGAGTGGTACTCCCCACATCCGGTTGATATTGCACCAGATCATCTCTCCAAGTTCCGCGTGGCTAAGGAAGCACTCACCGCCTTGCTTCTGGGCCGTTCCACCATCACCGCTATATCCCGGAGATATGGAATCTGCCACAAACGCCTGAAGCGCATGGCAATGAAAGCGCCCACGATAGCCCACGATGGCATGCCGCACGGATTTCGCGTATGCATTCCATGGGGCAGTTACTCGACTGAGCTTTCCTTCGAACCCGCGGAATTGCCGCTGGTTCCAGGAAGATTTGCGTGGCACAAAGTCTCCGAAGCTGTGCCGAGTGTTAAAGCCTTGATCGATGGCTTTGCAACCCATCTGCCGCCGGGCCGCCCTCCAAGCGCGTTCGTAAAATTGCACCAACGAGTCCTTGCGGAGCTGAAGCAGCACAACCTGGAGGACAAATTCCCCCTGAACGATCCTGGCAAGGGGAAGCGCTCGCTGCTTGCTTTGCTCAAGCGGCGGCAGTCGGCAGTAGCCGACGTGGACCTTTATGAACCTCAATCGGCATCGAACGCTCCTGTCGCTTTGGAGCAAGCAGTACGGATGGGCCTGTTCGCCAGAACGGAGTTTGACGCGCACCAAATCGATGTTGAATGCAAGATCTCCATCGATATGCCCAATGGCGCGCGTGTTACGCGCAAAGTGTCACGGCTATGGCTTCTCATCGAAATAGAGACTGAATCCAGGGCGGTAACGGGATGGCTTCTCTGTGTCGGCCAGAGCTATGACAATCTTGATGTAGCGCTCTGCTTGTCCAAGTCAATGGAACCCTGGGCTCCCAGGGACCTGACGATCCCGGACCTCTTCTACGCACCTGGCGCTGGAATGCCCGTCTATCAGGCAGCAACGCCGATAGTCACGCGCTCGGCCGCTGTCGCACTGGACAACTTCCTTGCGCACTCGGCCCATGCACTCGAAGCAGCATTCTGCAGGGCTCGGGGAGGTGTGATGATCTTCGGAAAGTCGCACACACCGCGCTCACGACCCATTGTAGAGCAATTCTTCTCGCGCTTGGAACGTGGTGCGCTGCGTAAGATCCCCGGCGGTTTTGAGCCCGCCAAACGGCTGGGGGAAAACAAGATCAGGATCAGCAACTTCTCTCCGGATGCCCATCCCATCCAGATGCACCTTCTCGAGGAGCTCCTGGACGTCATCATAGCCAACTACAACGCGACGCCTCACTCCGCACTCGGACAGATGACGCCGCTAGCGTATCTCACGAATCGCAAAGAGTCAGCGTTTGCGTTTGCGCCGGAAACCTGTGGCCTGGATGCTGCAGATATGGCTTCGACAATCGTAAGCCTGCCCGTAAAAGGCAACAAGGATAATGGGGAGTTGCCCCATGTCACCTACTTGTATGCGGACTACCGATCCCCTTCCCTTAACGATAAATGGGGACTGATTGGCACCAGGATTCTTGCGCGCGTGAATAGGCGCGATCTTCGTTCAATCGTGCTACTTCAAAGTGCCACCGTGCCATTCGGAGTGGCTACCGCGCGAGCGCCTTGGTCGCGCGCGCCGCATGACGAGAGGACGCGAAGGATCATCTGTCGTTGGTCCAAACAGCGCAGTGATTTCTCAATCGCTGGCGTGGAGTGTGCAATTGAAGCCTTCATAGCGCATCTTCGATCTACTGCAGACACGTCCCAACCCGCAGTCGACCAACTTGCGCGCTTGCAGCAGTTGCACTTCGGCCGTCTGCCCGACATTCGGTCCCAGCCAGCTCACATCCCGGTAAGAGTCCCCCGGGGAGGCAAGGTGAATCTTGATGACTAGATCGGACCTTGCGGAGGCCATCATGGCCGTCCGTCGCCTTGACCCCGACCATCCACTTTTCATTGAGTCTGGCTACCGTATCAACACGAAGCCTGTCGAACGCATGGCGGATTTCGTTCTGTACAACATTCAGCAGGGTCATCATGGGTGCTCTCTTTATTCAGAGAGCGGGGTTGGCAAATCCACGGCGCAAGACTATCTAGTCGAAACCGACTGGCGCTGGCTCGTGGAGGACGGACGCCGCGCAGGTGTGGCCAGGGCAATCGTCGCAACCTCAGATGCATGCAGGAGCCCGCTGAGCTTCTGGCACGCGCTTTCACATCAACTGGGAATGCCGCGCTGGTCATCGGCCAGGCCTCACGAGCTGAGGGCACGAATACACAATCACATGCGCGCCGCGTGTGGGCACGCCGACGTACGCAGGTACGTATTGTTCATCGACAGTGCTCAACGGCTCACCAATCTTGAGTTTCAGTGCTTAGAAGATCTTGATAACTTGATGAGCAAGGACAGGCTTACTCTCTTTTTGGTCTTTGTGTACCAAAGTGACCAGCAGGGCATCGAGCTTGGCGACATGTGGCAGCACCATCCGTCACATGTTGTTCGCCGGTGGTTTCTGGACTCAGCCCCATTTCTTCCTCTTGCGGCGCGAGATGAGGTCAGGCATGCCCTGTCGCGCTACGACGGCGCAGCATGGTGGCCGACAGAGGACATGCCATTTTCTAGATACTTCGCCACCGACGCATTTGATCGCGGATGGCGGCTGGAATCTGAAACGGAGATGATTTGCGATGCTGTGTCCGCCCTCCGGAGGGAGGTGGGACTTCCCGAACATAGTGGCTGGCCGATGTGCTCCTTCACATCGACCGTGCGGAATCTGCTAACGAACGCTTGGTTTCAGCAGAGTTTCGAACGCTTCACTCCATCTGACGTCCGTGCTGCGCTTGTGCATGTCGGGTACCTGCGAACCGAGTTCATTCGCATGCGCGAGAAGATGTCCGACAAGGCAATCGCCATCATTGAGAAGATACAGAATACGGCAAACCAGGTAGGGGGAAGCAATGAATAGCTCTCGCGCCGTAAATCCTTCTACGCCTCGGATTGTCGGCGCAGAGCATGAGTTCTATCCATACATATCGGGCTACGGCGTGCTGCAGCGGATCGTTGCACTGGGCATGCCAACAAGTGAGCAACTCATGATCATGGGGGTGAGGCGTAAGACTGGGCGCTCCATGCTCCGCCCTTTGCTTCTGCCGGGCCGGGTGCAGGATACTTTTGCGTCAGCCATCGAAGTCCGTGACGTCACAACGAAGAATCTATGGAATCCGGCCGCGTGGCTTCCAGTTCAATCACTTCGACTTCTCGCGGGTAGTGAGCTTCCATATATGCGGTGCCCCGCATGCGCACTTCACGGCTACCATTGTTCACTATTTCTCCTTCCTTCCATCTCTGCGTGCCCTTGGCATGGCGAGAAGCTCATCAGCCACTGCGAGGCATGCGGAAGGACGCTGGGCACCAGTTTTGACCACTCCGGTGGTCTCGGGACTTGTACTTGTGGATTTCAGCCAATCGACGCCCACACAGCGCTACTGGACGTCAGGCAATTTCCCGCTCGTGAAGTGTCGCAGTGGGTGGATGACTACCTTCATTGGGCATCACGCCAGCGGGCAGGCCGAGTGATTCACTTCCCCAGTGATGCGCAAAGCTGGCCTTCAGCTCTGGCGCGCCTGATTGATAGAACGACTCCTATGCCGCCCGTCCACCAGGACGATGGCAATGCTCACGTAAGGTATGAGGCTTTCCAGCCATCCGCTGACGATCCGGAGCCAGGGGCGTTCTGGGGCTGGGCAATGATTGGCGGCAACTCGGGCCTCATGTGCGCTCCGCTCCCATTGATGGCCTACGATGCTTTGACGCGGGCCACTGCAGCGGCATGCGCCAGGGTCGGACTTGAAGGCCTATCTGTCCTGAGCTTCCGCTCAACGCACTACGACACCCAAGGACCCACTGAGGTAGAGCGGCACGAGTCGTTCCTAGCTCCCTATGGTGTTTCTGCCAGCGGCGCGACTTGGCTCAATCTCTCGGTTGTCGACCCGATGGTAACGTTAGCGTGCGGCACAGCGCTGGAGCTGGCCGCTGCGGCCTTTGGTATCGCGAACGACAAGCCGGATAGGTCCCCTTCCGTAATCGTCGCTTCGGTATTGGACAGCATTAAGGGAAGATCCGCCTTGGTCGACGCGCTTGTGTGGGTTCTGGCAACCGCTTATGAGGAAGGCTTGGCGTTGACGCTTGCAAGGGTGTTCAAGCTGAATCCGAAGGATGTACTGCCTTCAGGTGGGTATCCGGTCATCGAGCTTCAGGGTTCCGCCCGTTCCTTGAGAGAAGTCCGGGTCGCCTGGGTGACACCTCGAAAAACAGCTAGAATCCAGCAGAAATCCTAAGGCAGGCAGTTCTTAGCAATTTTTGCCATCATTGGGGCAACGGCACTGTCTCGTGCCGGACTGCGAACGGCAGTAGCCTTCATGCGAGTACGCAACACAAGGGGAGGCTTTGCCGCCGCGTGGGCTAATTGGCAATTCTAATGAACCCCCGGCAGTCGTGGGCGTGTTTTATGGGCTTCCGGAACTGTTGGGCGTTATTTATGTACTTCTGGAAATGCCGGGCGTCTTTGGTGAACTTCCGGGAATATCGGGCATCTTTGGTGGACTTCCGGAAATATCGGGCATCTTTGGTGGACGGAAGCTGCCAGGAAGAGGCTAAGCTCACCCCATCCATATCTTCTAAAATCAATGCGTTAGAGGCCGGGCGTTTTCGGTGCGGCAGACACGCACCTTGCGCGGGTCCAACCGCGTCAACAGCGGCGCATCCATGCGCCATATCCGCGGGGGTTCCCACCGCCCCCCGTGCATCGTCAGGCGACCATTCCTGAGCCGGAATCATGTGGCCAGTGAGATAGGCGCGCCGACGCAACCGGGTGACCAGCTCCAACGCCAGCCCCTCAACAAACGACTCAGGGCCAGCCCAGGCTGACCCTTCGAGCGACCATGGCTCACCTGCAGGCGGAGATAGACCACGCAAAGCTGCCCTGTAGGAATCAAGGGCCAGCCCGAGCAATTCGCGCTCGCTGAAGTAGCAGCAGGCCTTCGGCGACGGGTACGCCGCCGACTGCGGCTGGACCCATTCAAGGCCGTCGCGGAAGGTCAGCATCATGCTGCACCCCCGGAGCTCAGCAGTACGCCGGATGGCAGTGCTTGGCCTTGCGGCCCGAGCCGCACGGGCACGGTTCGTTGCGGCCAACGCGTGGCATTGGCGGTTCCACCGGCTTCGACGCTGTCGCCTTCGCAGTGCTGGCACGGCTGGCCCTCGGCTTGGGGGCTGGCTTGATCGGCGCCCCGATGATCGATTCCGCTTCGGCATCCGTCGACGCTCGTGCCTGCTGGTCGATCCGGCGCACGAAATCCGACAGGGCCATCAGGATAAACGCGTTGAGTGAGACCCCCATCACCGAGGCCTGCTCCTGGGCACGTTCCATCAGATCCACAGGCATCCTCAGGTTGAACTTCTGTACTTCGGGCTTGGGCTTTTTCATGGGGCCACTTTGGCCCCACTTTGGCCCCACTGTCAATGACCCCCACAAGACTGGCATCGCCAGTCAGCAGTAGGGCCCGAGCCACTTGGGCGGGAAAATACTTGTCACTTGTCCTATATAGAGACAAGCCCAGCGCAGCGGCCGCTTCGCGGCCGCTGCTGGGCGCCCCATCTGAGGCTCCCCGAACGGATGAAAATTGACCGAGGTCAGCGGCCGCACCGGCGCGAGCGCCGGCGTCGGCCGCCTGCCCTTGCCGCTGTTTCAACAGGTCGGAGAACGCCCGCGAGCGCCGCACCAGCAGCGACAGCCAGGCCATATCGTGAGGCTCGATCGCATGGTTCTCGGGCGTGATCAGGCGGCCACGGACGACCGCGTAGCCAGCCCATGCCGGATCAATGAAAGCGCCATGCTTGAGGAAACGCAGGAGCTTGAAGGCGGCCCAAGACGGCCTGGACCGGCCAAGCTCCCAGCTACCGATGGTGCGAAGGGACACCCCGAGCATCTCGGCGGCGTCCAGGCGGGTGAGCCCGGAGAAAATCCGGGCATCACGGAACTGCTCGGCAGTGACGTATGGGCGCCTACGGCCATACCCCGCTCGCTTGCGCCCCCTCCGCTGTGAAGAGGGCGTATACATTATGCGAACTGCTGTATCGGGCCGTGGCCGCGTTCGTGTCCTCGGCGTGGCAATGGCTGGAGCCGACCCAATTAAAGTTGTTACGCCGCTCAACGTATTAGTGCTACTTCTCTGAAGTTGGCGCCTCCATCAAGTAAGTAGCGCCATTAGTTGGCGTCCACTAGGCTCGACTGCAGTAACCGAGGTGATTCGGCTCGCCTTCTGGAGGCGAGCCTTCCAAGTAAAAGTGCTACTTCAGCGCGCTCATTGCTTCGGCCGCTTGCGTTTCGGCCTAACATCAGCAGCGATGCGAACTTCTTTGGATCGCTTGAATGCAACTTCCAGCTGAGCTGGCAAATCTCGAAGCCCTGAAAGTTGTCCCTCGAGCGCGTCACATCTGCCACGCAGGATATCGGCAGACTGACTGGCCGTGGCGGCCGCTGCTTGGGCGGTCTGGATATCCTGGCGCAGCTGCTTCTCAAGAGCCCTGTGTTGCTCGGATGCCTTGCTTAGCTGCACCTGGAGTTCTTTCACCTCCTGTCGGGCGCGATCAACATCGCTGAGCGCCCGATTCTCGACAGATCTGGTGTACTCGGCCCAGTCTTCTCGCTCAGATTTCGCCGTTTCTAGCGCCTCATGAAGCCTGGCGTCGAGTTGCTGTCTCGATGCTTCATTTCGATCGGCTCTTCGAAGCTCGACATCCCGCTGCTCTACAAGCTCTGACATCTGCAGACGGAGCTGGTCAACCAATCGCTGTAGCTCTGCAGCTTGCGTAGCGGCAATCCTCTCTCCTGTGAGAGCATCGTCGCGCTCTGAGCGCATTTGCGTCAGCTCGTCAGCTACAAGCCGGGATTTTGCCTCCAGTGCATCACGCCGGGCGGCCAGTGACTGCTCAGCCGCTGCAAGCTCTCGATGGGCGGCCTCCCGGGCATGACTCAACGCTAGCTCCCACCATTGTCCGGCGAGTTCTGCTAACACCGCTGGTGCATCTTCCAGGTCCGGACGCGCTGGCTGCAGGCGCGTGCCAAGTCGCTTCCACCACGTCTCCAGCCAGCGGGTCACGGTGTTCGGCGAGCCTGTCCCCAGGTGAGCCCGGATCCGCTCGACGGTTGGGCGTTCGCCCTTGCCGACCAATTCGTCGGCGGCGCTATGGACGTCAGATTCAGTGATGCCCCGGGCCATGCGAAGTCTCCTTTACTGGCGCCCTACTCTGCTGGTAGCGTACGCGCGATAAGTGATGATTATCGCGGGTACGATCGGCTAAGCGTAGCGTACATTACATAGTATGGAAGATATTTCTACAATTCCCGCACTTGCCGCGACGGCCACCTGCCTAGCACTGCCCGAACAGCTGGCCCAACAGGCTTCCGATGCGGTCCGCGAGCTGCTGGCCGAAGCCGCAGCCGAGAACACCACCCGCAGCTACAGCAGCGCTCTGCGCTACTGGGCCGGCTGGCACGTGGCGCGCTACGGCATCGAGTTGGCCTTGCCGGTACCCGAAGCCATCGTGCTGCAGTTCGTGGTCGACCATGTGCAGCGCCGGTCGGCTGATGGCGAATTGGCCTGGGAACTTCCACCAGCCGTCGACCAGGCCTTGGTGGCCGCCGGCCTCAAAGCCAAGGTCGGCCCGTGGACCTTGGCCACCGTGCGCCATCGCGTTGCCGTGCTGTCCACCGCGCACCGACTCAAGCACGTGGCCAATCCCTGCGAGCAGCCTGCAATTCGCACCGTGCTCAGCCGCGCGGCGCGGGCCGCGGTCAAACGCGGCGAGCGCCCGCGCAAGAAGACTGCGATCACCTTGGCCGAGCTGGAGGCCATGTTGGCCACCTGTGACGACAGCCTGGAAGGAATTCGGGATCGCGCCCTACTCTGCTTCGGGTTCGCTAGTGGCGGCCGCCGGCGCAGCGAGATCGCCGCTGCCGACCTGCGCGACCTGCGCCGGATTGGCGAGGCGGGCTATATCTACCGGCTGGAGCACAGTAAGACCCAGCAGGCCGGGGTTACGGCGACCTCGACCCCGGACAAGCCGGTGCTCGATCGGGCCGCCCTCGCCCTGCAGGACTGGCTGGACGCAGCCGGGATCATCGAAGGGGCGATCTTCCGGCGGCTCTGGAAACAGCGGGTTGGCCCTGCCTTGTCCCCGGCGGCTGTGGGTGAGATTGTCCAGCGGCGGGCTCGCCTGGCCGGACTGGAGGGCGATTTTGGCGGGCATAGCCTGCGCTCGGGGTTCGTGACCGAGGCCAGCCGCCAGGGTGTTGCCCTGCCGGCAATCATGCAGCTGACCGAGCACCGGTCAGTGTCAAGCGTTCTGGGGTACTTTCAAGCTGGTGGTGCTGCAGCAAACCCAGGTGCTCGGCTACTTGAAGACTGAGGCGAGCGATCATTCAGTGATGCAAACTTCTCATCGGACAAACTTATGAGTAGATTTTATTTTTCCATGACGCGCGGCGCCAAGGAGTTCATGGACGCGTTCACTCAAAGGTTGGCAGAAGCGCACCACGAGGCAACGCAGAAATTTGTATCTGGCAAGAACGTGCACCACTTACGACACGGCGCCGGATGGAGACTCTGGAGTGCGAGCGAGAGATCGGATGACGATTCTTTCAAGGTCCACTCGACAGAGATACAAACTAGCCTCGACGACATCGCGGATCACAACGTTGAGAGCCTAGCATCCGCTATGCGTCGGGCTGCAGAAGATATGGAGGCGCAGCTCGCAGGAAGTGTCTATGGGCTGCTTAGCGAAACTTGTGAGTCCTCAGGTAACGTGGTCTCAGCGAGTTCGCAAGCGTCCTTGGCGGAGACATTCTACGAGACCATCGACAAGATCGAATTCGGCGCCGACAGATTTGGCAACGTACAACTCCCTGCTCTTCATGCGGGCAAAGAAGTAGCCATTAGAATGCTCCATGCCTTGGAGTCAGCGTCGGATGATTTCAGGAAGAGATTTGAAGAACTAAAAGAAAGGAAGATTCAGGCCGCTCTCCAGCGTGAAATTGAACGAAAGGCACGTTTCGTGAGCTACGGGGGAGAGTGAGAATGAGAGCTCTTCTGGCAATTGGATGTGACTCCTATGATCATGTAACTCCTCTCTCGGGGGCAGAGAGGGATGCCGATAGGGTTTTCAACGCACTTTTGAGCGCAAACGTCCCATTCTATGATGCGGATCGATCAACTCTACTTCGTTCTCCGTGCACCGACGTCGTTCGGCTGGCTCTGAAAGAGCTCCTTTTTGATGGCCCGAAGCTCGACGTACTGACCATCTACTTCGCCGGGCACGGCAAGGTGGCGAACGGGAGCTTTTTCATTTGCCTGCGCGATACACGAATTGGTGCGCTCTCTGTAACATCGTTGTCGTTGGGGGACTTGTTTCGTTACATCAATGAAGCCAAACCCGCTCAGACAAACATCGTGATAGATGCCTGTGAAAGTGGTGGCCTAATAGAAGACCTCAACGTTCTCCTCAAGGGAACCTTGTACGGGGAGGTCGGCACACCTGGTATCACGTTGTTTGCTGCATCTGCGAGCAATCAGGTTGCCAAGGAGACTGCCGAAGGAGGGTTTGCAACTCAAGCACTCGTGTCGTACATAACAGGGGAGAAATTTCTTCGAGACGATAGCCAAACTCTGGATTTGTTGGAGGTCGGCAGAAGAATTCACGAGAGCTTGAGAGTGATTGGACAGAGCCCTGTAATGTGGGGTCTGAACCTCTACGGTCCACCGCAGTTCTGCATCAATCCGAACTACTCTTTGAATGATAGCGAGCTGCGGCAGGCGTTGAAGACGGCGGGCGATGCATGCGATCAGCCTGCGCAGCGCGAAATATCAGATTTGTGGAAGATTCACTATACTCTTCCCGAGGTTTGGGAGCCCAGGACTTTCGTTGATGGGCTTGGCGCATGCCTCAAAGCATTTGGCTCAGATGGCAGTCGAAGGGGTATGCTCGCTAGGACATACTACGAAGCCACCTGTTCTCGAATAGTCGGAAGCAGCGAGGCCATGCTTAGATCGGAAGTTTGTGCGGCGATGCTTGCGGCTCTCCTGCCGTGGTTGCATGAGGCGGAGTGCTATCAGCTTTCCCGCGATGTGTGTGACGACTTGGTGGCGGAATGCTGCTCAGCACAACTGAGGCATGAGGAACAACACCATGCCGATCCCCGCAAGCCCTGCGAGCGCAAGCTCACTCACCGCAACAAACTGAAAGGGATCCAGGCCGAAGTGCCCCCAATACGCCTTCAGATAGAAGGCCCCTTGAATCAATCCGAACGTGACGAGCGCCGAACCCCATCCAGCAACATCAGCCATCGTTAGCGTCTTCTGCGTACGTTCCATGTATCCCCTTCCATCAATGCAGCCCCGCCACATAGTGGCATGCTGCGCTCCGCTCTGCAGAATCCACTCTATTAACGTGACGCGTCACGCCCGATCACCCCGCCCATTGGCGCCCCACCCCTCCCCAACTATAGTTCCACCCCTCACAAGGACGAGGCGGCACACATGCCCTATATCGGAATCGGACTCCACGTACTGGCCGCCATCTACTTCGCGGTGCACGCCATCCGCTCGGGCCAGAGCCTCTACTGGCTCATCCTGCTCTTCTCGTTCCCACTGCTCGGCAGCGTCGTCTACTTCCTGGCGATCTACTTCCCGGAAGTCCGCCATTCGCGCGGCGCCCGGCAGGTCGTCCGTTCCGCCAAGCAGCTCATGGACCCGGGCCAGGACCTGCGCAACGCCCGTGCCGAACTGGCGCGCACGCCGACCGTGCAGAACCGGGTTCGCCTGGGCATGACGCTGTTGGATGGCGGCCAGGCCGAGGAAGCCAGAACCTTGCTTGAGCAGGCAGCCAGCTCGCCGTTGGGCGACGATCCCTACATCCTGACCGGACTCGCCCGCGCTCGCCTCGAGTCCGGACAGCCCGCGCTTGCGGTGGAGACGCTGGACGGCCTGTTCGCCCGCCATCCGGATGTGCGCCACAAGCCGGAACAGACGCTGCTTTACGCGCAGGCATTGGCAACCGCCCAAGCGCCCGGCACCCGTGCCGCGTTCGAGCGCGCGGTGGAGTGCGGAAATGACGCGGCCGCTCGCTGCCTCTACGCCGAATGGCTGATGGCGCAGCCGCAACCCGACGATCGCGAGCAAGCCCGCAGTCTGTTCGCCAGCATCATCGACGATGCTCAGCACTGGTCGCGCCACGCGCGCAGCCACAATGCCGCATGGCTGGAGCGAACCAAGGCTGCGTTGAAGGGTTACTGAGGCCTGACAGCCTCTGGCAAAATTGTCGCATCCGCCTCCCTTATGATCCCGGTGAGCGGATACCGACAGTCCGCGGACACCGATCGCCAACATCGCCGTTAGCCTTGCAGCGCAAAGATCCGGCCCCCCTGCGCCATATGCAACGATTCTGAAAATGTTGAAAGTGGTGTCGGCATCGGCCTTACTGCATTGGCATCGCGCACAACCGGGCGTATTCCTTTGCGTGCCACCGGAAACGGGTGGTCGGGGCTTCGAATCCCCGGTTCTACGCTGAAGTAAGCGCTTGCCAGTCGGCATCACTCCCTGGGTGATGCCGGCTGGCAACCGTCGGCCGACTATGGCGGGCGGTGCGTGGGGGCCTTGTGCCCGCCGGCTTAGCGTAGACCGGGTTTCGAACCACGCATCGTCCGCCACCTTTATCGGTGGCGGCTTCTGCCTGCACGCAAGGAGCCCAGCCATGACCCAGCCCCACTCACCTGCCCCGCACCCGATCCACGATGCGCCCGCCAACGGCCCCGCGTTGGACCCGAACACTCTCATCGCCCTGCTGCACAGCATCGGCGCCGGTGCCGCCTCCGATGGCCAGCCCTGGCCGGAACGCCACCAGATGCCGGGCCGGCGCATCGCACTGGCGGATACCGATTGCTCGCTCGCGGGCCTTCGGGTGGTGCTGGAGATCCTACTGGCCGCGCAACGTGCCCGCGAGAACGGCGAACTGGGACAGTGCGTCGGTCCGCGCGTGATGGAGGGGCTGATCATGGCTGGCATCGGCCTTACCGCACACGCCAGTACCCGACTGCATCCGGAGGGCTGAGTGGCGTGGTGCCGCTGGGCGGCCAACGCGCTCTGTCTTGTGGTGGTGGTTGGGGCACAGGCGCTGTGGCCGGCGCCGCCGGTGCCCTCGCCTGTCGCGTTCCAAAGCGTCAACGATGATCGATTCTCACAACTGCGCCGCCAAGCCGTGCAGTTCGTGGAGGCTGGGCCACGACAGGGCTTCCAGTTCGTTGAGCGGCATCGGGATGCCGCGTTCCAGGTTCATTGCCGAGGCATACCCGTGCTGTGGTTGGAGAGGCGCCCGCACCATCTGCTGTTGCAGGTCTCACTGGACGCAGAGCAGCGGGCGCCCGCGGTTCTGCAGCTTGGCGCGTTGCTTCAATGGCAGTTGGAGCCGTTGGATTACCTGGAGCAGGTGCTGGCTGACGTGCCGGAGCCTGTTCTGTTGGATCGGGTGCTGCAGATTCTTGCTGGTGATGTGCCTGACGGGGCGCGATGTGGCGTGCCGTAGTCGAGCATGGCTCGACTCTACAGGGCTGAGGGCAGCGAGGGTTCGAGCTCCAGTCCTTCCGCTCGTCACGTGCGCGACAGGCATTGGCCCTGTGATCATGCGGGTCACCTCCCGGCATCGATCCAGCCCGCATCGCGCGCATGCGCTAGATCTTCTGGCGTATCGATATCCAGGCCCAGTTCCGGCGCCTGTAGGACATGCACCATATCGACAGGAAGTTCCCGCAGGCGCGCTCCGAAGCCCCGGTCACCGGCTGCACCGACAGCGGTGAACCAGGCGCGCGGCACTACTGCAGGAATGCCAAGCGCGTCTCCATGACGGGTGCCAGCGCACCCTGACGCCGAGGCGCGGGCACCGGAAAGCAGCGCCTGCAGATGGGAGCGCTCGATCGCGGGCTGGTCGCATGCCACGACCATCACCACGGTCACCGTGGCCAGCAGGTGTGCGCCGGCAACCTGCAGGCTGCTCGCCAGGCCGCGTTCCCAGTGGTGGTTGGTTACCGGGGTGGCATCCAGCCCGGCAATGCTGGATGTCACGGCCTGTGCGTTCGCGCCCACCACGACCAGCACCTGCGCTGGCGCGAGCTCCCGCGCCAACCGCGCCACGCGATGTACCAGGGTCTCGCCCTGCCGGGTCAGAAGCTGCTTGGGCTGGCCAAGTCGGGTGCTCCCGCCGGCAGCCAGCACGACGACCGCATGCGCGTCAGTCACCTGCCGTGCGCGCTTCGCCATTGCTGCAGCTGCGCGGCGATGCTGAGCGAAATCGCCTCTGGCCCCCGGCCGCCGATATTCAGGCCGACAGGTGATCGAAGTCTCGGGGAAAGGCGGTGGCGCTGATCCGGTGTCAGCAGCTTGAACAGGTCCTCGCGCCTTCGCCGCGGACCCAGCAGCCCAATGAACGCGACTTTGGTATCAGCCAGGGCCGCCAGCGTCTCCCGGTCCAGTTCGAAATCGTGATGCATCACCAGTGCCGCGTCGCACGGGTCGCCATGGAGGGCCTCGGCCGGGCTGGTCTGAAGATGCGCATCGGCGTACTGCCCGGCTGGGGCCCAGCGCGCTCGCCGTTCGGCCACGCTGACCCGCCACCCCAGGCCGCGCAGCAACGGAACGAGGAAGGGCGTTTCGGGGCCGCCCCCCAACACCAGAGCCCGCGGAAGCCGGGGCAACGGCAAATGCCATGCGCCCTCGCCAAAGGACTGCGTACCGTCCATCGGGTGCAGCTGCCACGTCCGCTCGCGACAGCCCGCGCGGAAAACGATCTGCCCCGATGCGCGCAGCTCGCGCTGTAGTGGCACGCCCTCGCGGAGCCAGGCCTCGATGACGTCGTCGATGCCGGACATGGCACGCAATGGCAGGAGCGCAATCCGAAGCCGGCCGCGGCAGCCGAGCGCGGACCCGCTCAACAGGTCGTCGTCACTGCGGGTGTCGATCTCGATCCAGTCGACCCGCCCTGCCGCGCTCACCTGCTCCGCGCGTCGCGCGAGCTCCGGCTCCAGGCATCCGCCGCTCAGCCAGCCGACCTGGCTGCCGTTGCAGAACAGCACCATGTCGCCGGCACCGGCGTAGGTGGAGCCATCGATTTCCAGCACCAGCGCGAGCACGGCGTGCTCCCCCGCGCGCACGCGCGTCAAGGCCGTCTCGAGTACGCCGCGCGGGCTGCCTTCGGCGAGGAAGCCCGGCGCTGCGGACAGGTCCTCGGCAAGATCGCAGGGCTCCCCTCCGCCTGCGGCGGAGGCCTCCAGAGTGGGCGAGGCTGCGGGTCGGTCCATGCGCAAGGGTCAGCCCACGTCGGGCAAGCCGGGCAGCAGCTTGTCCAGGGTAATGGGATAGTTGCGCACGCGCACGCCGGTTGCGTTGTAGATCGCATTGGCGATCGCGGCGCCAACCCCGCAGATGCCCAGTTCGCCCACACCCTTGGCCTTCATCGGCGAGATCACCGGATCCAGCGTGTCGAGGAAGACCACCTCCTGATACGGGATGTCGGCGTGCACGGGAACCTCGTAGCCGGCCAGGTCGTGGTTGATGAACAAGCCAAGCCGTTTGTCGACCACCAGCTCCTCCATCAGGGTCGCGCCCGCACCCATCACCATCCCGCCGATGACCTGGCTGCGTGCGGACAGCGGATTGAGGATCCGGCCGCCATCGCATACGGCAAGCATGCGGCGAATGCGCGTCTCTCCCGTGTAGGCATGCACGGCAACCTCGCAGAAATGCCCTGCATAGGTGCCGACGTCGTAGCCTTGCTTGAAGTCGCCGAAGGCAATGCCGTCCTCCGCCGACAGTGTCCCCGCTTCCGCCAGCTTGATCGTCCGCCCGCCCGCCTGGATGCGGCCATTGGCGAAGTCTGCGGTGTCGCC
This sequence comes from Stenotrophomonas maltophilia group sp. RNC7, assembly GCF_030910085.1. NCBI lineage: Bacteria > Pseudomonadati > Pseudomonadota > Gammaproteobacteria > Lysobacterales > Lysobacteraceae > Stenotrophomonas > Stenotrophomonas maltophilia group sp. RNC7. The sequence goes on from NZ_JAVFVN010000888.1 coordinate 22,883, forward strand.
GTCGAAGCCCAGTTTCTCGCCCACCTTACGGCGCAGGCTGACGCACGCCGCGTACACGCCCGCGGTGGAGCTTGCCGCGCCCCACTGGCCGCCGGAACCGGCGGAGGCAGGATGACGGGAGTCACCGAGGGTCACCTGGACCCGGTCCAGCGGCACGCCCATGGTCTCGGCTGCCGTCTGCGCGATGATCGTGTAGGAGCCGGTGCCGATGTCGGTCATGTCGGTCTCGACAATCACCCCGCCCTGGCCGTCAAGCCGGACCCGCGCCGCCGACTTCATCGTCGGTGCGCCGCGATAGCCCGCGGACACGCCCATGCCGATCAGCCAATGCCCTTCCCTGACCTGCGCCGGCCTGGCGTTGTGCTTGTTCCAGTTGAAGCGCTCCGCGCCTTCGCGCAGGCAGCGCACCAGGTTGCGGTCGGAGAACTTCTTGGACGGATCGCCGGGTACGACCTCGGGCTCGTTGAGGATGCGGAACGCGATCGGGTCCAGACCCAGCTTCTCGGCCATTTCGTCCATCGCCACTTCCAGCGCCATGTGGCCCGGTGCTTCGCCCGGTGCGCGCATCGCATTGCCTTCGGGCATGTCGAGCGTGGCGATGTAGTTGGCCACCAGGCGGTTGGCGCCCGCATAGAGCTTGGGCGTCTGCAGGGTGCCGTTCTCGCCGTCCTCGCCGTTGATGTTGCCCGACCAGTTCTCGTGGGCGATGGCGGAGATCCGGCCATCCTTTCCGCAGCCGATCCGCACGCGCTGGAGGGTGGCGTGCCGGTGCGTGGTGTTGTTGGGCATCAACGGGCGTTGCAGCGCGATCTTCACCGGCCGCCCGACCTGCTTGGCCGCCAACGCGGCCAGCACCGCGTCGGCACGGATGAACAGCTTGCCGCCGAAGCCGCCGCCGATATAGGGCGAGTCCACGCGCACCTTGGCAGGATCGATGCCGAGGATCGCCGCCATGCCCTGCCTGGCCCAGTCGATCATCTGGTTCGCCGTCCACAGCGTGAGCGTGTCGCCCTCCCAGGCGGCGATGGTGGCGTGCGGCTCCATCATCGAATGACTTTCGTCGGAGGTGTGATAAGTCTGGTCGAGTTTGACCGCGGCGCTCGCGTAGGCGGTGTCGAAATCGCCGAGCGTCTGCCGGTCGGGCTTGCCACCGCGCCCCTTTGCCAGCGGCGCGGACGGCGCCAGGGCGGGGAAATCGAAGCGCCCCCTGCCGCGCTCGTAGCGGGTGCGGATCAGCGCCGCGGCGGCGCGGGCCTGCTCGAAGGTCTCTGCCACCACGCAGGCGATGGCCTGGTGGTAGTGGGCTACTTCGGGCCCGCCGAACAGCGGTGCATTGTTCCAGTTCGATGTGCCGACCGGCTTGGTTTCCGGTGCGGTGATGACCGCCAGTACGCCGGGCGCGGCACGTGCGCGGGAGGCATCCATCGAAATGATGCGCCCCTTGCCGATGCCCGCACCGACGATGTAGCCGTAGGCCTGGTTCGGCGCCACGTCGTGGCGCTCGTAGGCATAGGGGGCGGTGCCGGTGGTCTTGCGTGGACCGTCGATGCGCGGCGTCGACTTGCCGACGACCTTGGCCTTGTCGAACAGGTTGTCGCCGGCGGGGGCGTTGAATTCAAGGGGCATCAGCGCTCTCCTTCCACCAGCACCGCTGCGAGGGTGCGCTCGGCGAGCGCGATCTTGAACGCGTTCTCCGGCGTCGGACGGGCACCGGAGAACACCTGCCGGGTCGCGGCCTTTACGCCGTCGCGCAGCAGGGGTTCGGCTGGCTCGACGCGCCACGGCTTCGGCGCAACCCCACCGAAGGCGAACCGCGCCGAGCCGTCTCGCTGCACGACCGCGGCGACCGACACCAGTGCGAACGCATACGACGCGCGGTCACGTACCTTGTGGTACACGTGCCGACCGCCCAGGGGCTCCGGCAGCGTGACGTGGGTGATCAGCTCACCGCGCTGCAGCACGTTGTCCTGCTGCGGCCTGTCGCCGGGGGAACGATGGAAATCGGCAATCGGGATGCTGCGCGTACTGCCGTCACCGCTGACGGTCTGGATCGAGGCGTCCAGCACCCGCAGGGCCACCGCCATGTCGCCCGGATAGGTCGCGATGCAGCTGTCCGAGGTGCCGATCACGCCCATCTGCCGGGAGAACCCCTCGAGTGCGCCGCAGCCGGATCCGGGCAGGCGCTTGTTGCAGGGCAGATTGGGGTCGTAGAAGTACGGGCAGCGCGTGCGCTGCAGCAGGTTGCCGCCGGTGGTGGCCTTATTGCGCAACTGCCCGGAGGCACCTGCCACGATCGCGCGGGTCAGCACCGCGTAGTCGCGGCGCACGCGCTCATGCGAGGCCAGCGCGGTATTGGTGACCAGCGTGCCGATGCGCAGGCCGCCCTCGTCGGTGGGTTCAATCCTGTCCAGGCCGATGTCCTGCACATCGACCAGATGCGCTGGCGTCTCGACCTCCAGCTTCATCAGGTCGAGCAGGTTGGTCCCTCCGGCCAGGAACTTCGCGCCCTCGGTACCGGCGACGGCCTTGGCGGCCTCGGCCGGGGATTTCGCGCGTTCGTAACTGAAGGCCCTCATGCGCGCCTCCCTGCAGAGGTCACGCCAGCGACCTCTGCCATCGCCTCGGCAATGTTGGAATAGGCGCCGCAGCGGCAGAGGTTGCCGCTCATGCGTTCGCGCATTTCCATGTTGGTGGCCCGGGGCCGTGCGCTGACATCCGCCTGCACATGGCTGGGGACACCCCGCTTGATCTCGTCCAGTACCGCCACCGCCGAGCAGATCTGCCCCGGCGTGCAATACCCGCACTGGTAGCCGTCATGCTTGATGAAGGCGGCCTGCATCGGATGCAGGTCATCGGGGGTTCCGAGGCCTTCGATGGTGGTGATGGCATCGCCCTGGTGCTGCACCGCCAGGCTGAGGCAGGCATTGATGCGCTCACCGTTGACCAGCACGGTACAGGCACCGCATTGACCGTGGTCGCAGCCCTTCTTGGTGCCGGTCAGCTTCAGATGTTCGCGCAGGGCATCGAGCAGCGTGGTCCGGGTGTCGAGCTCAAGCTCCCGCCGCTCGCCGTTGACGATCAAGGCCACCGTGCCGATGACCGGGGGCCTGGGCGGCGTGGGCGCCGCCAGTTCGGCGGCGAGCGATGATGCCCCCGGTGCGGCGGACATCGCCACGGTCGTGACGCCACCGGCGATCACTTGGCGACGCGTCAACTTCATTCCTTCATCACAACTTGGCACAGTGACCTCCTGGCGTTCGGGGAACCCCCGTGGCTGGATGGACGCGCTCACACTACCCAAAGGCCACTATGCCCATCTGCGGGGTACAGATCTGTGAAGTCGGCGAAATATACGACCCTACCAACTTGGGCCATGCGTATGCCTCACTGGATGGCTCACAATCCTGTTTGTCCCTCAACATGAAGAACACGATAGGCCGACGCTACAAGGGCGTTGACTGGGAGGGCTCGGGCTCGTGGATGGAGCCCTCCAACAAGGCAACGTAGGTATCGAGCCTGGTGCGAAGGCCGATCAGCATCCAGCCCAGCACGTACAGCAGCACCATGGCGAAGATGAGCAGTGCGCCTAGCAGGCCAACATCGAAAGCGCCCGCCCAGTCACCCCATTTCCATCCACGGAACTGCAGGTAGAGGGCAATCAACAGCGGGAATGGTCCCAGCCGCTGCAGGCCGCCATACATCATGCCCATGCGCTCAATCATGTTTGTGCGCAAGGTGCTGACGAACTTGAGTCGCCGCTCGCGCTGGACGCGCGGGAATCCGCGAAGCTCGGTCACCACCGCTTGCCAGTGAGCGAAGTCTTCATCCATCTCCCGGGCGTGGGAGAGCCGCGGCTGGCTGAACTGGCGAATGCCCCTGCGGGCGGCCAGGACGCCACCGACAATGAACCCTCCGATTTCGATTGCCAGGCAGGCAACCACCACCTGGAGCACTGCGCCAACAGGCAGCCATCGATCCGGAAGCTGACCAATGAGAATGCCGATGATCGCCGCACCCATGCCGATGCGGAACGCCCACGTCTCCACCCTTCCCGCCTTGGGGTAGATGCTGTGCTCAACCAGCCCCTGCACCCGCTGGTAGAGCCAGTGGAACGTGAGTTCCTGGGAATCGGTCTTCGCGGGCGGAACGAATCCGCCCCGTGCCTGCATGTCCATTGCGCCCCCTGCCCGCCGGCGCGGATGCCGGCCGCCCCATCGTACCTGAGCGCGCTTCAGGTGGCGCCTCAGCGGGAATCACATACCCAGCTCCGACAACCCCGGGTGATCATCCGGGCGACGGCCCAGCGGCCAATGGAACTTGCGGTCGCTCTCCTTGATCGGCATGTCGTTGATACACGAAAAGCGGCGCTGCATCAGGCCATCCTCTCCGAATTCCCAGTTTTCGTTGCCATAGGAACGGAACCAGTTGCCGGAGTCGTCGTGCCATTCGTACGCGTAGCGGACCGCAATGCGGTTTTCGGTAAAGGCCCAGAGCTCCTTGATCAGGCGGTACTCGAGTTCCTTGTTCCATTTGCGTGCCAGGAACTGCCGGGCTTCCTCCCGGCCGTTGGTGAACTCGGCACGGTTGCGCCACTGGGTGTCGAGCGAATAGGCAAGCGACACCTTGTCGGCATCGCGGGAATTCCAGCCATCCTCGGCAAGACGCACCTTCTGGGTGGCGGATTCGAGGGTGAACGGAGGAAGCGGCGGACGGGGTTGTTCTGCGGACACGGGGAGACCTCCAATCGAAATGGATACACGGATTGCTTCAAAGGATCTGGCGTACCCAGGCGCTAACGCTTGGCCTGTTCCAACAACAGCTTCGCGACATCCTTCGCGGTGTCTGCGGCGTCGAAATCACCCATCACGCGCGACAGGGTGATGGCGCCTTCCATCAGGATCAGCAACTGACGGGCCAGATCCGCCGGCTGCTCCACATCCAGTTGTTCGGTAAGTTCCAGCGTGTAATCGAGCAGCTTCTGCTTGTGATCACGCGCGATCTGCCGGATGGGATCAGCCGGGTCGCCGACCTCGCCCGCGGTATTGATGAACGCACAACCGCGATAGCCCTCGGACTGGAACCACCCCTTGAGCACGGTGAACATGCCGAGAATGCGTGCTTCCGGGGTGTCCGCTTTATCGCATTCGTTCCGGAACCAGGCCAACCAGCGCACGTCGCGCGCCTTCAACGCGGCGGCGGCCACGTCGTCCTTGTTCTCGAAGTGGCGGTAGATGCTCTTCCGCGCCACGCCCGAGGTCTTCACCAGCAGGTCCATGCCGGTGGCGTGGATCCCGTTCTGGTAGATCAGCGCCTCGGCCGTGGCCAGGATCTTCTGTTGGGTGTCGGTGGTGAGCTTGCTCATGGCTGCAAAGTAGAACGCTCGTTCTACCCTGTCAACGGGCGATCGCGATCGATTCGTACGCGCACATCCGTGCAAGACGATCTATCAAGAAATCAGGACAGTTCATCACCCGGACGCCTGATTGCAGGCGCAAAGTACGTCTCACCACCCACCCATGAGAGTTCCCGCATGAACACCTTCGCCCGTACCCTGGCCGTTGCCGCCCTCGCCCTCTCGGTCCAGGCCGGCCTGTCCGCGCAGGCCGCCGAACCGCCCAGGCCGGCGGCAGTCACCAGCATCGCGCGCACCGCCAGCTACATCACCACCGCCGATGGCGTGCAGCTGTACTACAAGGACTGGGGCCCGAAGAACGGCCCGGTCGTGACCTTCAGCCACGGCTGGCCGTTGAACTCGGATAGCTGGGAGTCGCAGATGATCTTCCTGGCCAACCACGGCTACCGCGTCATTGCCCATGACCGTCGCGGCCACGGCCGCTCCAGCCAGCCGTGGGACGGCAACGATATGGATCATTACGCCGATGACCTGGCCACGGTGATCAATACGCTGGATCTGCACGATGTGACCCTGGTGGGCTTCTCCACCGGCGGTGGTGAAGTGGCGCGCTACATCGGCCGGCATGGCACCGGGCGGGTGAAGAAGGCGGTGCTGATCAGCTCGGTACCGCCGTTCATGCTGAAGACCGCCGACAACCCGAACGGCCTGCCGATCGAAGTGTTCGACGGCATCCGGAAGGCACAGATGGAGAACCGCGCGCAGCTGTACAAGGACATTCCGTCGGGCCCGTTCTATGGCTTCAACCGCCCGGGCGCGAAGGTGTCGCAGGGGCTGATCGATGCGTGGTGGGCGCAGGGCATGCAGGGCGGCCACAAGAACACCTACGATTCGATCGCCGCGTTCTCGGCCACCGATTTCCGCGCAGACCTGAAGAAATTCGATGTGCCCACCCTGGTCATCCACGGTGACGACGACCAGATCGTGCCGATCGACATCTCAGGCCGCCAATCGGCGAAGCTGATCAAGGGCGCAAAGCTGATTGTCTACCCGGGTGCGCCGCACGGCCTGACCGACACCCACAAGGACAAGGTCAACCAGGACCTGCTGGCGTTCCTGCAGGAAAAGTGAGTGTACGGGGCTCCGTCGTGATGGCGGAGCCCTTCCTGCCCAGAGGCAGGGCCGGCACCGGACGAGCGCCGGCTGCCACGTCAGTGCACGATTGCGGCCGTGGGATTTCAGGCCAATCATGGAGCGCGGTGTGCACCTTGATGAAGGGTTAACCTCCAACAAGGCACACTGCGTTCTCACGGCTCTTCTCCGGCGCAGAATCCTTTGCTCCCGTGTCCAGCCCCAGACGACACGGCCATGCATCCTCCCAATGCCTTCCGGATCCACGCGATCCAGCCCCTTCTTGCGCGCAATGGCGCCATCGTTCGCCTCGATCAGTTGCGATCGACCTGCAAGAGCTGCGGCTTGCGCTCATCAATGACTCAGGACGAGGGCCTCAAGACGAGTCCGTTGGGCACGACGCTCACGTGCCCCGCGTGCGGTGCCACGGGGCTGATGGACGAGGTGGAGATATGGCACCACTGGCTCGAACAGTGTCGGCGGGAACGGATGCTGGCGCTCTTCGATCCCGCACCTGACGAACCACTGGAGCCTGATGGCCCCGAATGAGAGCGACGCATGGACTGTCCGGCCGGCGCCTCAGCGCCGCGCCTCAACCGTCGCCGGGGTGACGCCCTGCCAGGCTACCCATCGTGAAGGCGTAGCCCGCCTCCTCCAGCAGCGCTCTCATGCGCAGCTCCACACGCCGGGGGGAAAGCAGGCTGTTGGGTGCGTACAGGGCATAGACGTAGCCTGCGCCGTCGATGATCTCGCGGCGCACGGCGCACTCATTGGATTCGGCAGCCTCGGACCAGACGGACATCAACCTGGCGGGACTGATGGATTGGCCGTTGCGAAGACGGAAGAACAGCCACCGCACTCCCAGGGAACGCACCGGATTCAACCTAGCCATTGCGAACCCCCGATGCGCCGGAAAAGGTCCCTCAGGACCTCTGGATCCAAGCGTGGATGCTCGTCTTTCGAAGAGCGCGGAAGGTCGATGCGTGCGGCGCCGTTCACCAGCGCGGGCAGATCGGACTGAAGGTCGATCCACCACCCCGCGGGCAGCCGGAGCCCCGTGCCCGTTCTATCGTAGATGCAGATCGGAAAAGTCATCGCGTTGCTCCTGGATGACCCGAGCATACGCCTGCGCGATGTCAGGTCCGGATGCGACGCCTAGGAAGATGCCGCATCGGCGCGCTTTGCGCATTCGAATACGTGTGCTTCGTCCTGCTGGACCCTGCGGAACGACTCCAGCCAGCCGAACGCTGCGCCACGATTGCTCCGTCGCAGCAAGTGTGCTGCCGATTGACTGTGGGCCTGTTGCCGTTACGGGAACGTGCCGGCAAGCGCGTTGTATGAACGGTTGTGATGAACAGGCTCCCGGCAGCAAGCGTGTACAGTGAGGTTTCGAACAGGGGTAGGCGCCGTGAGCCGCGGAAGAAGCAGGCACGTTGTCGATGTGGAGCGCGAGCTGGCCCACTGGGAAACCGCGTTCAACCTGGGCGCGTTGCCCGCGGTGAGTTTCCGGCACGAAGTGGCGCCGGTCATCCGGCTTGCCTGCGACATCTATGTGAGAGATCTGCACGGTACCCGGTCAGCCTGGATGGACGATCTGCAGTGCCGCCTTGCGAAACGATCAAGCCTGCGCGGCCACCCTGGCGCGGCAGAGATTGCCGATCGTTGCTGGACGCTGCTGTCCTGCGGCTAGGCGCCGCCTGCCGGATGATTCCGCTCGCGCACACCCTGCCCCAGCTCGGATGCCAGGAACGGTGCCGTCCTGCTGCCCTTGGCGCGGGCCACCTGATGCGGTGCCCCCGCCGCCACGATGGTGCCGCCCGCGCCGCCAGCGCCCGGGCCGACGTCGATCACCCAGTCGGCCTGCGCGACAGAACGCATGTCGTGCTCGATCATCACTACCGTGTTGCCTGCGTCCACCAGCCGCTGAAGCTGCATCAGCAGCCTGTCCGCGTCTGCTGCATGCAGGCCGGTGGTGGGTTCGTCCAGCACGTACAGCGTGCGCCCACGCTGGCTGCGCTGCAGCTCTGTAGCCAGTTTGATGCGTTGCGCCTCGCCACCTGAAAGTTCCGTGGCTGGCTGGCCCAGCCGCAGGTAACCCAGGCCGATCTCCTGCAGCAGCTGCAGCGGGCGGGCGATGGCTTCTTCTTCGGCGAAGAACGCATGGGCCTGGTCCACCGTCATCTGCAGGACCTCGGCAATGTTGCGGCCGTTCCACTGCACCCTCAGCGTGGCTTCGTTGTAGCGGGCGCCGTGGCAGGTGGGGCATGGTGCATAGACGCTGGGCATGAACAGCAGTTCGACGCTGACGAAACCCTCGCCTTCGCAGGTCTCGCATCGCCCCTTGGCCACGTTGAACGAAAAGCGGCCCGCATCGAATCGGCGGCGGCGCGCGTCGGGTGTCGCGGCGAACAGCTTGCGCACGTGGTCGAACAGGCCCGTGTAGGTAGCCAGGTTGGAGCGTGGCGTGCGGCCGATGGGCTTCTGGTCCACCTGCACCACGCGCTGGATCGCGTCCACGTCGCCGGCCAGCTGGCCCCGAGTGGCTTCGATCAAGCTGGGTCCATCCGTGGGCGCGCTGTCGGTGCTGTCATCTACCGTCTCGTGCCCCAGGTGCAGCAGCATCAGCTCGGGCAGCGCCTGCGCCATCAGGCTGGATTTGCCCGATCCGGAAATGCCGGTCACTGCGGTCAGCAGCCCCAGCGGCACCTGCGCATCCACACCGTGCAGGTTGTGGCGATGGATGCCTTGCAGCACCAGCCAGCTGTTGGCACTGCGCTGCCGGCTGACCGGCGCGGGCACCTGGTCGAACAGGTACTGCGCCGTGCGCGAATCCTGAACGTTGCGCAGGCCATCGGGCTCGCCACTGTAGAGAACGCGTCCGCCATGCTCCCCTGCCTGCGGGCCCACATCGACCAGCCACTGCGCGCGGCGCATCAGCTCCAGATCATGTTCAACAACGAACACCGAGTTACCGCCGTCGCGCAGGCGTTCCAGCGCCTCGTACAGCGCCTGGCTGTCGGCCGGATGCAGGCCGGCCGACGGTTCGTCGAGCACGTACAGCACACCGAACAGCAGCGAGCTGAGCTGCGTGGCCAGGCGCAGGCGCTGCAGTTCGCCGGCCGACAGCGTGGGCGTGGCGCGATCCAGCGAGAGATAGCCAAGGCCGAGCTCGCGAAGTTGCCGTACCCGCGCCATGACCCCGCCCGCCAGCCGTTGCGCCGCCAGGCGCTTTTCCTCAGACAAGGCTGAGGTCAGGCGCACGTCGGGTGCGCCGGCGTGGGTCGCGCGGCCGGTTGCTGCCCGCTTGGCGCGATCGCGGGGCGTTGCACGCCTGCTGGTACGCGCGCCGTGGCTGTGTGCACTGAAGTCGCCCTGCGCGATGGGCTCGAGCAACGTCGCCAGCTGGTCCAGCGGCAGCCGCAGGAACTCGCCGATGTCCACGCCGGCGAAGGTGACTGAAAGCGCTTCCGGCTTCAGGCGCTTCCCGTGGCATGCGGGGCACAGCCGGCCCTCCATGTAGCGGGAAACACGCTTGCGCATCAGCGCGCTCTGGGTGTTGGCAAAGGTGTGCAGCACGTAGCGGCGTGCGCCGGTGTACGTGCCCATGTAGCTGGGCTCGAGCTTGCGCTTGAGCGCGGCGCGGGTCTCGGCGGGCGTGAACCCGGCATAGACCGGCACGGTCGGGGTTTCCTCGGTGAACAGGATCCAGTCCCGGTCCTTCTTCGGCAGCTTCTTCCACGGCACATCGATGTCGTAGCCCAGCGTGACCAGGATGTCGCGCAGGTTCTGGCCATGCCAGGCCGGTGGCCAGGAGGCGATGGCGCGCTCGCGGATGCTCAGCGATGGGTCCGGCACCATCAGCGCTTCGGTCACCTCATAGACGTGCCCCAGGCCGTGGCAGGTGCTGCAGGCACCCTGTGGGGTGTTGGGCGAGAAGTCTTCGGCGTACAGCATGGGCTGGTGGGCCGGGTAGGCCCCCGCCCGCGAGTACATCATGCGCACCAGGCTGGACAGCGTGGTCACGCTGCCCACCGACGAGCGCGCATTGCTCGCGCCGCGCTGCTGCTGCAAGGCCACCGCCGGCGGCAGGCCGTCGATGGCATCCACGTCGGGCACGCCGGCCTGGTCGATCAGGCGACGCGCGTACGGCGCGACGGATTCGAAGTAGCGCCGCTGCGCCTCGGCGAAGACCGTGCCGAAGGCCAACGAGGACTTACCGGATCCCGACACGCCGGAGAAAACCACCAGTGCATTGCGTGGAATGGAGACATCGACATTCTTCAGGTTGTGCTCGCGCGCACCGCGGACCTCGATGCAGCCGCTGGCTGCGGCAACACATGACGATTCGCCAAAGGGGGTGTTGGACATCTCAGCATTCCTGCATTCGGTGGGCGGATCGCGCATGGTGCGCCCGGTAGGCCATTCTCGCTGTTGCGGGGTGAATGGCGTGAGGGGGTGCGCAACCACGTGCCGCATCAGAACGCCATGGCCGACGCAGACCGCGCCGCCACGCTGATTGTTAACGCGCGTTGCCTGAGGATTGACGCCACGTTGCCCCGCCCTTGATGGGGCCGCTCACAACGCATTCCTATGCTGGCCCCGCCACCTGCGAGGTGGTGATCAACCTGGAGATGCACCATGCAACGCGACCAGAAAGACCTTCCCCATCCGGACACGGAGGCGCAGCGCCCCGATCCTGTCAGTCCGCTGCAGGCTAAGCTGCACAACCACCGCAATCATGACGAAGCGCTGCAGGAAACCTTCCCCGCCAGTGATCCGATCTCCCCCTTCGTCGCTGCGCCAACGCCGGACGAGCAGGACAAGCGCCTGGGTGAGCGGGTCAGGCTGCCAGATCGCCGCACGGATGAGGAGGCCGCGGGAGGTGACGCGTGATGCGGCACCGCTTCGCCCGTGTCGCGGCCGCGACGGCGCGATTGTCCGGCAGCCTGGGGGCATTCGTCGCGGCGCTGGGTGTGATCATCACCTGGGCTGCCAGCGGGCCGGCCTTCCACTTCAATGACACGTGGCAGCTGGTGGTGAATACGGGAACAACCATCGTGATCTTCCTGATGGTGTTCCTGATCCAGCACACGCAGAACGCCGATACGGCCGCGTTGCACATCAAGCTGGATGAACTGATCCGGGTCAGCATGGACGCCAACCAGGAGCTGTTGAACCTGGAGTCGATGGAGCCGGCGCATCTTGAGGACATTCGCCAGCGCTACGAGGCACTGGCGAAGACCGCTGCAGACATCAAGTCCAGGAAGGAGCGCTGCATGCCGTGTGGTTCGGGCGCACTCTCGTAAAGACCGTGCGCAGTAATCCTGCGGGCGCTCACATGCCGCCTTCACCTGGCCCCTGCCCGATCGCAACCGGGCAGGACCTACGCTGAGCACTCCACTCACTGCGGAGCCCAGTATGGCTATCAAGACGGCGGAAGACCTGTTCATCCATGAACTCTCGGATATCTACAGTGCCGAGAAGCAGCTGACCAAGGCCCTCCCGCGCCTGGCCCGTGCGGCCGAGAACCCGGACTTGGCCGCAGCGTTCGAAACGCACCTGGAAGAAACCCAGGGCCAGATCGAGCGCATCGACCAGGTGGTGGAGATCCTGGGCATTCGCCTGAAGCGCATCAAATGTGCGGCGATGGAGGGCCTGGTGGAAGAAGGCAAGGAAGTGATCGACAGCATCGACAAGGGACCGGTGCGGGATGCGGCCCTGATTGGCGGCGCGCAGAAGGTCGAGCACTACGAGATTGCGTCCTACGGCACCATCGCCGCGCTGGCCAAGCAGCTGGGCTACAAGGACGCCCTGCCGCTGCTGCTGGAGACGCTGGAGGAAGAAAAGGCCACCGACGAGAAGCTGACCCTGCTGGCCAAGGGCGGCGGCAACGCCAAGGCTGCACAGGCCGCCTGATCGGCGCGCCGCGGAATACGGCTGCCACGGACGGCAGCCTCAGGTCCCGTACAGTACCTGATCATTGGGACAGAAGAACGTGCGTCGCCGCGTCGTCCCCAGATAGAGCTTGCTGATCGGGCCACCACACAGGGGACAGACCTTTTTCGTGTGCACCTGCCAATGCTTCTTCAGCTCGAAGCGGCGCTTCCACTCCAGGAAATCGAAGCTGTAGGCGCGAGCCTGCTCGATCAAGGCGGTAAGCCTTCGTGGCGGCAGGTCGCCCAGCCGGGAGGCGGGATGCACGCCTATCCGGAACAGCACCTCGTTCTTGATGATGTTGCCCACGCCGGCGAAGACGCTCTGGTCCAGAAGCACATCGCAGACCAGGACGTCCGGCAGGACCTTCAGCTTGCGCCGGGCCAGCTTCGGATCCCAGGCCTCGTTCATCACGTCCGCGCGCCAATCGTAGACATCGTCCAACGGCTCGTGGATCAGCCGCACGGAGCACGCATAGAAGTTCAGCTCGCCATTGTCGAACATCAGGGATGCACGCGGCGGGGTTGGCTTCCGTTCGTCGATGCGCCAGCTGCCGAACATCATCAGGTGGATGCGCAGCGTGTGGCGGCTGAATTCCAGCAGGAAGTGCTTGCCCCAACTGCGGACCGCCTTGACCCGGCGGCCCTGCAGCGGTGACAGGTCGATGCGGCTGTTACCGGACACGGTGCGGACCACGTGCCCCTTGAAATGGCTCGCCGCTTCCCGCAACAGCACGATGGAAGGACCTTCAGGCATGGGCGTTCTTCTGCAGCAGCGCCTGCAGGCGCAGGGCGTTGCGGGTGGCGTGGCCGAGTGCGGTATTGTCCAGTACGCACCAGGCCGGCCGTTGCGCATCGGCTTCGCGCTGCAGCCGTTGCGCCAGCTTCGCCAGGGTCTGCTCGCTGTACGCACTGCGATAGATCTGCGGTTGGCCGTGCCAGCGCCAGTAGCTCCACGTGCGGTCACCGCCGGGAATCGCTGCCGCCGGCACCCGTGCCGGATCCGCGGCAACCCGTGCAACGCCATGCGCACTCAACAGCGCATCGACCTCCGGCGTGAACCAACTCGGGTGGCGCGGCTCGCACGCCAGATCGGCCCGCGTGCGGGCGCGCAGGCCCCGCAGGAAGGTTTCGGCCGTGATCGTGTCGTACACCAGGCTGGGCGGCAACTGCAGCAGTAGCGGCCCCAGCTTTCCACCCAGCGCCAGCACGCCATCCAGGAACTGTTCGAACGGCTGCATCGCATCGCGCAGCCGACGCTCATGGCTGATCTCGCGCGGCAGTTTCACCGCGAACCGGAAGCCCTCCGGCACGCTCGCGGCCCATCGCGCGTAAGTCCTGGGCTGGTGCGGTCGATAGAAGGACGAGTTGATCTCCACCATCGGCAGGCGTGTGGCATAACGCTGCAGCAGGCTGTCGCCCGCGCCGAACGCTTCCTGATCCGCCCGCGGCAGCGACCAACCCGCACAGCCGACGCGTGGTGGGGCGGGCGCAACCGGGGCGGCTGTGGCCTTCATCGTGCGAGCTGCCCGTCCGGTTCCGTGATGCCGCCCACACCTGCCTCCGTGTGCGACTGCGAAACCGACAGCAGACGATCCAGTGCACTCTTCCCCGAGTCGAGCGCCGACGCGCTGCGCACGAAGCCGGTCCAGTCGGAGATGGCGACCTTTCCCAGCGCCAGCTCGTCCACCCGCACGCTGCGCATCCGCCAGTGCGGAAACTGTCGACGCCCCACCCTGCCCCGGTTCAGCTCGACGATCCCACTGTGGCTGCTGGCTCCCAGAATGCGCATGTAAGCGGCCTTGATTCCTGCCTCCGGGCCTTCCAGGTACTGCAGGAAGCGCGAGCCATCGAACAGCAGTGTACCGGTGACATCGACGGATTCGTTGAACTGCACCGCCTCCGCCACAAGCTGCTGCAGCCGCTGTTCCGTCAGGTTGCGGGAGGCTTCACTTGCGTAGGCAATTGCTCGAAAAGGCATGGCACCACCGGTTGTTGCAGACCGCTCTACCATAGCCACGCGGAGCGTACGCGCGGTGAGATCGGTGTGGACGCTGCGTCGAACAGTGGCGTGTCCCTTCCGCATCGCGTTGACGCGCGGTTGGGTTGCGGAAGACGTGTCTGCCGGTGCGCACACGCGTGCACCATGGTTCGTGGAGGCAGGATAAGGAATCCCGGGCTTCCGGATGACGCCACGCTGGCAGCCATGCCACCGCCGTCTAGCGCCGGATCTGGAAGATGGTCGCTGCCGCCAATCGGGCGGCTGAACCCAAGGAGACTTTCCATGGCCAACCAGAACCAGAACCAGGGCAACAGCAACCGCGGTTTCGCTTCGATGGACGAGGACAAGCAGCGCGAGATCGCCGCCAAGGGTGGACGTGCCGCGCACGAGTCAGGTAACGCCCATGAATTCAGCTCGGAAGAAGCACGCGAAGCCGGCCGCAAGGGCGGCGAAACAGTGAGCCAGGACCGCCAGCACATGGCTGACATCGGCCGCGAAGGCGGCCAGAACAGTCGCGGTGGTGGCAACCAGGGCGGCAACCAGGGGCAGCAACAGCAGGAACGTGGCGGCGGCAACAGCCGCGGTGGCCAGCAGCGCTGATCGGCATTGAAACCCGATGTACCCCTTCGTGGGCGGACGTGATGTCCGCCCACTTTCGTGCGCCCTCGCGTCACTCACGGGCGTTTCAACTGGGGCGCCGCAGGTGGGCGCCCCAGGTTTTTCACGGCTCGCGTGGCGGCAGGTCCAGTGCGCCCGCGCCTGGGCCGGCCCCCAGCTCGGCCCCGGTGGTCGGCCGCGCTTCCGGGTCGGAGAGCGTGCGCAGGGTCATGGCCTGCACCGCCGCTTGTTCGCGCGGATCCAGGTCTACCGTGCCGCTGCCGTCGCCACCGTCCACAGCGGCCTGTGCCTCGCGGTCGCTGACCCGCTCCCAGAGCTCGCCGCTGTTCCAACTGCCCTGCAGGTCGTCGGCGCCGTCGCCCTGCGACATGTCCATGTACAGATCGGTGAACGCGGGATCCCCCGGCAGCTTGCCCGGTGGGAAGTTGGGCTGGATGCTGTGCAGCGCCTTCTCGAACGACTTCATGTGGGCGATCTCGCGGGTCATCAGGAAGCGCAGCGCATCCTTGATGCCCGGGTCGTCGGTGACGTTGATCAGGCGCTCATACACCAGCTTGGCGCGCGCTTCGGCCGCAATGTTCGAGCGCAGGTCGGCGCTGGGGTCACCAATCGAGTCGATGTAGGCGGCTGTCCACGGCACCCCGCTGGAATTGACCAGCGCCGGGCCGCCGCCGTACAGGATCTGTTCGGTGTGGCTGGTGCTGTTCTGGCCCAGCAGCCGCATGTCCTCGGCCTCGGCAAGCCCTTCGGACTGGATCGCCTTGGGCCCGCGGTTGAGCATGGCGATGATGGTGCCGATGATCTCCAAGTGGCTGATCTCCTCGGTGGCGATGTCCATCAACAGGTCCTTGCGCCCGGGATCGCATTCGCCAAGTCCCTGGGTGAAGTAGCGCATCGCGGCGGCCAACTCGCCCTGCGGGCCGCCGAACTGCTCAAGCATGAGGCTGGCGAGCTGCGGATTGGATTCGCGGACGCGCACGGTATACATCAGTTTCTTGTGATGAAAGAACATGAGGATTTCTCCAGTGGCTGGCGTGGGCTGGCTTTGCGGTCAACGCTTGGCCTGGGCGCCAGGCGTTTCGTCACGGTTGAGGAACGCACCGACCAGGCCGTCCTGGTGGTCCTCCAGCCAGCGCGCCATGGCAACCTCTTCCTGCAGGATCTGGCCACACACCGCCGCAATGTCGGGCGCGCCGGCGCGCTCGGCAGCGATCACCAGCGCCCGGTACGTGGCGATCTCGGTGTTCTCGAAGCCGAACGAAAGGCCCACGCTCTTGACTACCTCATCTTCCATCAGGGTGTTGCCAGCGGCGTGGATGGCGGCGGTCATGCTGGCGAACAATCCCTTTGCGGTGGGCGCGCTTCCTCCCAGCGCCTCGATGCACTGCCGCAGGGAAGCGGCCTGCCCCTGTGTCTCCTGGACGTGCTGGCCGATCCGGGCAGCGAGCTGGGGGTAGTTCTCGATCCGCGAAGCCATGGCCTTCATCATGGTCTCCGCTTCCTGTTCCATGGCGTAGGCATCCTGCAGCCATTTCAGCAGGCGTTCGCGTCGGGTGTCGTTGTGGTCCGCCATCTCGATCTCCGGTCTGGGGCGACATGCCTCCGGAGAACATGGTGGAGCGCTGGCAATCACCGCCTTGTCGGGCGCTGTGAACCGCTGGAGGTGGCCGCTGCACGCGGCCCTGATGCAGCGATAACATGCACGGACTGCGGGCTGGCCCCGGTCCGCGATCAGGGCATCGGGCTGGACAGTGCCGCGCCGCCGGCTTGACCTTGCCGGCTGCCGCCCGACGCGCGCGGAGCGTCCGTTGCCACCAGCGCCTGTACCACACGATGTTGCATACGATGAGCGCCGCCTTCCACGCCCACGACATACACGAAGCGCCCATCGAATTTGGCGTGCGCGCCCTCCAGGAGATCGTCGGCCTGCAGCGCCCGCTTGAGCGACTTCATCCACGTGCGTTCAGGCATGCGGTCCAGTTCCACTACGATCGCAGTGCCACCGCAGTCGAGCGGCATGCACTCGACACGCAGCACGCGTGGGGAAGCAGAATCGGTTCCAGATAGCGGCATGAGAGAAGCTCCAATGCGGGGGACGGCGGCAGTATCCATGGCACGCGCCAAGGCGCCGTCAACGAACGCCATCCGGCCCTGCACGCTGCCTCGACGGTGCTGGAAGCGCGCTGCACGGGCTTCGCGCGGGGCTGACAACCCGCACGCGCCGTATTGATGCTGCACAGCACAGACTGGCACTCCCGAAGCAATACAGACTGCACACATGCAATCCGGAATGAGCCAGCGCAGATGCAACCTGCTGCTGGTGGAAGACCAGCTCGACCTGGCAGTACTGATGGAACATGCACTTGAGGAGGCAGGCGACCAGGTGACACACGCCTACAGCGTGTTCGACGCGCTGGGGCTGCTGGACACCCAGCGGTTCGACGGCGCCGTGCTGGACGTCGAGCTTCGTGACGGCGTGGTGTTTCCAGTCGCCGATCGCCTGGCGGAACTTGGCATCCCTTTTCTGTTCGTCTCTGCGGTCTATGACCAGCTGGTGCCACAGCGCCACCGCCGCGCCGCCTTCGTGGCCAAGCCGTTCCACGTCGATCAGTTGCAGGAGACGGTGCGGCGCGTGGTGGGCGACGCCTGCGCACCCCCTTCCGCACACTGACCCCAACCGCAGCGGTCAACCGAGGTGCGGGGCCACCACCAGGCTCAGCTGGCACAGCGCACCACCACGGGAGAGCCCGTCCCAGTTGCTACGCGCCACGCTGCGGATCTCGGAGGCCTCAACCCACAGCAACCGCATCGACCAATAAGGAAAGAACCGGCCTGAAACCCTGCCGCGGCCCAGTTCGATCAGTTCGCGATAGCTGCGGGCACTGAGAATGCGGCTGTACACCACGTTGATGCTGTCTTCCGGTCCCTCGATGTACTGGAGGAAGCGGAGCCCATCATAAAGAAGCACACCCGTAACGCCGGATTCGAAGTTGAAGCCGGCGGCGGCCCTGGCGAGGTCGTCCACATGGTCCATGGAAAGCCCCGGTATCGCCTCATTTGCGTAGGCGATCGCGCGGAGGGGCACATTCGTCCCTTCTGGCGCAGGAGGTTTCCTGCACGGCAATGATCGCTGCCCCGTTGTAGGCGCGGATGAGGGCCTTCAGGCGCTGGGGCACCGCCCCCTCCCCTCGGCTGCACACTCCGCTAACACCCGACCCGGACTTCAGGCGGCGTTCGCGTAGGGCTCAACGATTGCAAGCAGCTTTTCCATCGCTCCCCCTTCGTCCTGGCTCGTTACCGCCCGCTGGATGAAATGGCTCCAGTCGGCAAGGGCAATCCTCTGCAGCTCGCCCGCGCTGACCGACAGGCAGCGCATTGGCCAGAACGGCAACCGCCGCTGCCCGACACGGCCACGCCCGAGTTCGGTCAGTTCGGTGTGGCTGCGGGCGCCGCTTACGCGGGAGAACGCAACATCCAACCCGTCGGCGGGGCCTTCCATGTATTGCAGGAAGCGCTGCCCGTCAAACAACAGGACGCCGGTTACGCCCGCTGATCGATTGAAGCGGGCCGCATCTTCCATCAGTGCAGCCAGGCGTTCCGGCGTGAACCCGGGGACAGCCCGGCTGGCGTAGACAATCGCGCTGTTCGGCATCGGCTGCTCCTACTCTCCCAGCCGATCAATCTAAGGGCGACAGCGTTCACACGCCGTAAACGCGTACAGGAAGCGCGTCACGCATGGGCCCATGTGCGCGGGTTTCATGGATTCGGGCTGGATCGGAGACGCCTGACGGCGCGAGCGCATGCTGCGGTGCGGCGAAACGGCCGGTGCTTACGCAATGGCCGGCCCGGTCAGCACGGCAGGGGCACCCGCCGCCCCCATATCAGCAAGATAAGCCGAAAATCCCCCTGCGGCGCGCCCTTCCAGACGGGCGCTGGTCAGGACGACGGGAGCTCCGGCCCAGCGTACATCCGCGCCGCGGGCCTGCAGCGCCCTCACCATCTGAACATCTTCCCCGCAGCGCAAGGCAGGAAAACCGCCAACCGCACGATAGGAACGGGCAGAGACACCCAGGTTGGCACCATGGATGCGCCCGTGGCCCTCGCCCCACTGCTGCCGCCCCTGGAATACCCTGCGCAGGCGCTGTTCGGACGGGCAGGTCGCCGCAATGTCCACCAGTCCGCAGAAGGCGTCACACGGCTGCGCCAGTTGTCCAACCAACCAATCGCCAGGGACCTCGCTATCGGCGTCCGTGCTGACCAGCCACCTGGCGCCACGACTCAGCAGCTCGGCGGCGGCCACGCCGCGGGCAACCCCTACGCAGCGTGCATCCAGCCGCACAATGCCGACGCGCTGCTGGTGGCAGATGGACGCCGTCGCATCCGAGCAAGCGTCCAGTGCAACCACCACGTCCACTGCTTCGCCGCCCAGGCCCGGGTGCAGGGTAGCTCTTCGGATCGATTGCAGGCAGCGCGCCATGCTGGCTGCCTCGTTGTGCGCGGGGACCAGAACGCCTATCACCGCAGGCCCTCGTTGCGGGCCAGTGACAGCGTGCCGCGCGTCCAGCCTTGCAGCACGAAGTCCGCATCGCGATAGTGGAAGGCTTCGTGCAGGCCGTCGCCCAGGCAGCGATGCACGACTTCGGTCCGGCTCACCCGCCCAGGGAACGGGGACAACCAATGGCAGGCGACCAGCAATCCGTCGTCACGAAGTGCTTCATCGATTCCGGCCCGTAGCTCGCGAAGGGCGCTCGTCCCCAGGTAGTAGCCCATCTCACCGCAGACGATCAGGTCGAAGCGGCCCGGCGGCCATTGCTCGGGGTGGCTGGCGCAGTGGACCTGCACGTGCGGCAGGTGGGCCAGGTTGCGGCGGGCCCGGAACGCTGCGCGCGGGCTGATGTCGGTGGCCAGCAGGCGCTCGCAGCGCGCCGCCAGGGCCTCGGTCAGCACGCCGTTGGAGCAACCCAGCTCCCAGCCACGATTGAACTGGCGCTGGCTCAGGCTGGCCAACAGCAATGCACGCTTGCGTTCTTCATACCACCGGTTGCGGTAGCCAAAAGGATCTTCCTGCTCATGCAGTTCATCGAAGTACGGTTGCGCGCTCATGCCAGGAACACCTCGTAATCGCGGAGAAATCGGGCCAGTACATGGGAAGGCAGCACCGGCGGGCTGTTCAGGCCCGGCACGTTGCCGGTCTGCGTCCGGAACCGGGCGATGGCGCTTCGTTTCACCGACGCCGCTGGGGAAATATCGACAAGTCGCGGGAGCTCCCACGCCATGTGCGCGCAGGCCGGATCCAGCCAGTGCCAGCCCCATACCGGGTACTCCAGGCGACAGCAACCCACTGCGCGCGCGGCGCGGCAGGCTGCACGCCCTGCCGCTTCGTGATCGGGGTGCCCATCGAAGCGCCAGGGCGCCAGTACCAGATCACCCGGCTGCAAGTGCTGCTGCAGCCAGTCCTGCAGGCCCTGTTCGTGCTTGCTGACCGCGCCATCGCCGATGCCGAGATGAAACGTGGCGTCAGCCGGAATCCCAAGCTCCGCCAGCGCCGCGGCAAGCTCTGCCCGACGCGCCGACCGCAGGCGGTCCGGTGTCCACCAAGGTTCACCCGGATAACACGCTTCCCCATCCGTCACGGCAATGACGCCAATCTCCATGCCCTGTACCGCGGCTTGATGGAGCAGCCCGCCACAGCCAAGGATCTCGTCGTCGGGATGCGGCGCAACGACCACAAGGCGGTCATGGTCGGCGCACAGCGAGCGGGCGGGCGTGGACGGTTGCTGCCAGAGCCAATCGCAGCGCAGCCAGGCCTGTTCTTGCGTTCCCTGTCCTTGCAGGGGTGTGCTGGCTACAGCGCCCATGCGGTCTCCTCTGCTGCCCGCTGCTCACCCAGCCACTGCCAATCCCGATCGGCGTGGCACTGCCTGAGGAACACCGTCAGGTCCGCCCAGCGGCGGGCGTGACCGTCTTCCAGGCACATCGGCGCCGGCCCGAGCGCCCGACCTGCAAGGTCCAGGACGCGCGTCGCCGCCCGCTCGACCACGCAGCGCAGCCGCACTACGTCTTCCCGATGCGCCGATTGGGGCGCGTCGTCGATGCGCGCGGCCACTTCGCGAAGCAGCGCCGCAGCCGGCCCCAGGGCAAGGTCCACTGCACCCAGCAGTCGTGCGCGGTTGCCGTCGCTGCAGGCTGGTCGCATGCGTTCAGCCAGTGCCACCGCTGCGCCAAACCAGACCGCCGCGATGCCCGCCCCGCCGTGCCAGAAGCCCGGGCGTTGCAGGTAGGCGTCGCGCGCTCCCAGAATCGTCATCGGTGCGCCATCGAAGCGCACCGTCGTGGACGGAATGCCAGCCATGCCAGCGGCCGGCCAGGGCTCACCCGAAAGCGTGCACCAATGCTCCGCCGCCACGTGGCACAGCCACACGCCCTGTGTGCTCCGCACGGTTACCAGTGCCGCATCCACCCAAGCGCTGCCTGAACACCAGGGCTTGTCGCCATACAGCCCATCGCCGGCGTCGATGCGCAGGGTGTTGGCTGGGCCTTCTGCGGCCCATACCGCCAGCAGCTGCCCTTCAGCAACCACAGGCGCGTTCAGCTCGGCAATGATCGCCTGGGCGTCGTAATGCGCTTCCAGTACCTTGGCCAGGCAGAGATCCTCTGCGCCCCACGCCGCCAGCGCCCGCCAGCGCTGCAGCGTGTGGCCACTTCCGGGCAAAGGCAGTGCGGGCTGCTGGGCGAGAACCTGGCGTGCACGGTTGAACAGCGAAGAAGGCAACGTCACATCCTGCATGGCCGATCTGCAATGAAGATAGGTCATGAACGTAGGCGCCCTGCGGTCACATCACTGTCTTGGCGGTGTGGCGGCCACATGAATACCCGGCGCAGTGTTCCTCACGCGCTCACCGCTGGCGATGTTCGCTGGCACGCACGCACAGGCGCAGCTCCCATAGCCAGGGCAACACCACCAGGCCAAGTGCCGGCAGCAATACGAACCACCACAGCGCCGGTGCTGCCGGTGCCACATTGACTGCCCATCGAGGTTCGGCCTGCCACGCCACCCCGCCCAGCAGGACCCAAGGAGCGGCGTCGAGCACACTGTGCACGTGCTGCTCGGCCGGGCTGATGCGTCGCCGCCCGTCCGCGCTGACAGTGTCGAAGTAGCCGGCGATTGCGTGCGCGATGACCAGGACTGCCAGCAGCGTGACGAGCGACCACGTGCTTTCCAGCACGAGCCACGCCAGTACGCCGCTGCCGATGAGCAGCAGCTGCAGCCCATGCAGCAGGCTCTCGCGCATCGCGGACGTGTGCGGCAGGTCGGTACGCCGGTGAAAGTGGAAGTCCAGCGCACCGGCGGCCAGCCAGACTGCGTAGACACATGCCATGACAATCCAACTCATGACGGCCCGCTCAGGGAGTCAATACGATCTTGCGGCAGTCGTCGTCCTTGGCATCGAACATTGCATAACCTTGCGCTGCGTCGGCCAGGCGCATCCGGTGCGAGATGATGTCTCCCGGATCCAGCTTTCCTTCCAGGATTGCGTCCAGCAGTTCCGGCATCAGTCCCTGCACGTGAGTCTGCCCCATCTTGAATGTCAGGCCCTTGTCGAACGCATCGCCCAGCAGGAACCCGTGGATGAAACCGGCATAGACACCGGGAATGCTGACCACGCCGCCGCGGCGGGCGGCTGCGATGCACTGACGGATGGCCACGCCGCTGCTGCCTTCCAGTTTCACGGCGGTCAGCGCTGACTCCAGCGCACTGCCCTCGGCCTCGAAACCGACGGCCTCGATGCAGGCATCCACGCCGCGCCCACTGGTCTGGGTCAGGATGTAGTCGGACGGGTCCTCGATCTCCTTGAAGTCGATCGGCGTCACACCATAGGCACGGCGCGCGTAGTCCAGGCGGTAGCGAAGATGGTCGACCATGAAGATGGTCTCCGCTCCCAGCAGCCGGCAGCAGGCCGCGCTCATCAGTCCCACCGGACCGGCACCGAAGATCGCCACTGTCGAGCCCGGCTTGACCCCTGCGTTCAGCGCGGCCTGATAGCCGGTGGGCAGAATGTCCGACAGGAACAGAACCTGTTCGTCGGCCACGCCTTCCGGAATACGCAGTGGGCCCACATTCGCCTTGGGCACGCGCACGAATTCGGCCTGTCCACCTGCCACGCCGCCATACAGATGGCTGTATCCGAACAAGGCCGCTGGAGGCAGAAGGCCCTTCTGGTTCAGCGCGGCGCCCTTGCCCGGGTTGGTAGTCTCGCAGGCGGCATACTCGGCCAGCCGGCAGTGGAAGCACTCGCCACAAGCGATCACGAAAGGGATCACCACGCGATCGCCCGGCCTCACCTGGGTTACGCCGCTGCCGACCTCTTCCACCACGCCCATGAATTCGTGCCCCAGCACATCGCCGTCGTGCAGATCGGGGATCTTGCCCCTGTACAGGTGCAGGTCCGAGCCACAGATGGCGGTGGCGGTAACCCTCAGGATCAGGTCGTCCTCAGCTGCCAGCACCGGGTCCGGCACGGTCTCGACGCGCACATCCTTGCGTCCGTGATAGGTCAATGCCTGCATCGTGCTTCTCCAGAAGATCGGAACGACAGCATTGCAGGGACGTCCTCCTGCCCCGGTGACATCCAGGTGTGCGCAGCGTTCATTCCGCGGCGTCGTGGCGTTAACCCGGCCCGGGGCACGCTGCGAACACCCGCCACAGGAGCTCACCATGAACGACAAGCTGCCTTTCAATCCAACAACAGACGTGGACGATCAATCGAAAGCGCACACGCCGGACAAGCGGCACAATGATCGAGCGAAGTGGAAGGAGCACGACATGCCGGACGACGGTGATGGCCCCAAGGCCGTACCCGAGGACTACGAGCGTCCCGATCCCGATCCGACGGGCAAGCGTTGAGGCCGCCTCACATCCCTGGATGCGCCGGGTTCACGCGTCATGGTGCGCTGCCGGCGCAAGCTGCATGCACGGTTTCTGGTCAGGCTGAAAGAGGTGTTGCATGTGGAAACGCAACGGTCTCTCGCTGGTACTGCTTGCACTCACTGTCGTCTTCATTGTCGGGCAGGCAGTTGCGGGACATCACGTGCACAATCAGGCGTTGACGCAGCACGGGCGCGCGCCGATCGACCTCTGGCACTACCTGGCGACCGGGCATTTCGTGAGCGCTACATTCGAGAACTGGGAGAGCGAGTTCCTGCAGATGGGAATGTACGTTCTTCTGACCGTCACCCTGCGCCAGCGTGGCTCGGCCGAATCCCGGCCCCTGGACCCGGCGCAGGAGCAGAACCGCGTCGAGCCGGGCCCTGCGCCGTGGCCGGTTCGTCGCGGCGGCGCATGGAAGGTGCTTTACGGTCACTCGCTTGCGATTGCCTTCGGGCTGTTGTTCCTGCTCAGTTTTGCATTGCATGCATTGGGTAGCTGGCGCGCCGAGCAGGTCGAGCAGCAGCTGCAGGGGTTGCCGGTGCCGGGTTTCCTGGAGCATCTGGCCAGCAGCACGTTCTGGTTCGAATCGATGCAGAACTGGCAGAGCGAATTCCTTGCCGTGCTGTCCCTGGTCGTGCTTACGATCTTCCTGCGGCAGAAGGACTCACCGCAATCCAAGCCGGTCGAGGCCCCGCACGCACAGACAGGAGATTGAACGATGGCGGATGCCCCACCACCGGCCTTGCTGATCATCGACATGTTCAGTCGCTTCGACTTCCCAGGCGCGCAGGCGCTGGCGCCAGCAGCGGAGCGGGCGGCCGCACAGATCCGACGCTTGAGAGACCACTTTGATCACCACGGATGGCCGGTCATCTACGCCAATGACAACTTCTCGGACTGGAAGCGTGACTTCCGCCAACAGGTAGCACAGTGCCAGCGGGACGGAGGACCGGCCGGGCGGATTGCCGACCTCCTCTCTCCCCTGCCCGGCCACTACTTCGTGCTCAAGCCCAAGCATTCGGCGTTCCTGGCCAGCCCGTTGCCGATTCTGCTGGCCAAGCTTGGCGTGCGCAGCCTTTGGCTCAGCGGGATGACGGCCGATTCATGTGTCCTGGCTACCGCGCTGGACGCCAACGCCAGGGAATTCGACGTAGTGGTGGCACGGGAGGCCGTGGCGGGGACGGCGGCCCGGAAACAGCGTGCGATGGCGCTGCTCGCCGATTCGGGTGCAGCCCGGGTCGCACGGCTCGCCTCGCTGGTCCCGGCATGACCGGCCGGAGCGGGCTCAGGCCCGGTCTGCGATTCCCTTTACACCGGCGTGACCGGCGCAATGTGCGCAGCAGAAGATATGACCGTTTCCTTCAACGCCATGCCCGATGATCGCGCAGTCGCAATGTGCGCAGCGCGGTGCGAACGCATGGATGGCGCACTCGAACGAATCGAAGGTGCCGCTGCGTCCGCCCTGCTGGAGGGTGAAGCTCTTGTCGTAGTCATTGCCGCAGACATCACAGGTGGCCATGGGGCACCTCATGCGGAGGAAAGAGCATGCAGTGTCGCGGGCGCGGGTGTCGGCGGTCGTGAATGCATCGTGTCGCCAGCGTGCAGAACACCGATGTGTTCATTACGCAGGCCGCAGCGCGCGTTGGCAACGCCCAGCCCACGCGTCTCAGCGTGCCTTGCCGGGCTCGGCACTGCCATCAGGCGATTTGCCGTGACCACAGGGAAACGCCGCGCGCAGCCCTTCGACAACCAGGGGAGACGCATCCTGTTGCAATCGCTCGCGGGGCAGCTGCCGCAGATGGGAAGACACCTGATCGACCAGTTCATGCGGAAGGATCCGGCCCTGCCCACACCACTGACCGCGGCTGGCATCGGCGACGCCCAGGATATAGCTGCTGGCCCGGGCGCTGGACAGCCCCCGGCAGTGTTCGCCATCGCAGAACCCGTCAGCGCCTTTGCCCTGCAGCAGCGTGATGAGCTCCGCACCACTGACAAGCCAGGTGCGTTCCGGTTGCGTTGTGCCTGCCACGGCGGGTCCCACCAGGGCGCCGAGGCCCAGTGTCAGGAGCCAACGCATGCGGCGGTGCGCGCGGCGGGCGTGATGTCCTTTCATATCAGGGTCCTGGCTGTCGTTTTTCCGGATTCCACGCGGCGCCGGTCAGAGTTGATCAAGCTGGTTGCGTGGTTGAAACGCCGGGTCGTCCTCAGCGTCCAGCATGGCATCCACCAAGGCGTCGAAGGGCGCGGCAGCGGTATCCAGGTCCGTGGAAGAAAGGAATCCGGATTGCCCCTGGCCGGCGAGGGCAATCGCGGCAACGGTCTCGCGCGCACCTTCCTCTGCCCAGAGATAGTCGTGGACCAGTGCCACCCCGTGGTCGCCCGCCTTCAGGAAATCGGCCGCGCCCCGTGCCACAGTCAGAAACGCGATGAGATCGTAGAGGCTTTCCGAATACGTCAGCGATCCCGCAACAAAGTGCGTACCAGTGCGGTCATAGGCGGCAACCTGGATGTTATCGGCCTGCGCGGATGCAAGGAAGGCCTTCAATGCGGCGCGATTGTCGGGGTAGCGGGCCAGCAGGGCCTGGCAGTCTGCGAGCAGTTCATCCAACGCCTCGTCGCTTGAAGACGCCAGGCATTCACCGTTGCGCAAGCGCCACGACCCGGCGATGCATTGCCAGTCGGACCATCGGGATGGCGAAGGCAGGGGCGCCGCCAGCCATCTGGAGAGATCTTCGTGGCGCAACTGCAGGCGCAACAGCGCTGAATAAGGCTCTGACAAGGCGATGATCCATCGGGTCTGCGTGTCCAGATGGCTTTTAGCAGACAACGCGCGACCCGCCAACACCCCAGTGCCAGCCTCATGGACTGCGCCAGACTATCGCGCAGCCGTTGACCCTCTGACCACGCACCTTCCCGTCATCACCAGTCTGCGTACCGGCAGCTCCGGCATGCGCAGGCGCTCCAGCAACAGCGACATCGCGGCCCGCCCCATCTCTTCAACCGGCTGCTCGACCACGGTAATACCCGGTTCGACCAGCTCGGTCCATCGCTCGTTGTCGAAGCCTGCCAGCGCCAGCGCGTCTGGAATCGCCAAACCTGCGCTGCGTGCGGCCTTCAGCGCCCCCATCATCAGCAGGCTGTTGCTGGCGACCAGCGCATCGGGACGCGAAGGACTGGACAACCACTGCTCGACCGTTGCGATGGCGGCCTCGGCCGTGGGCTCTACCTCGCGGTAGTCCGGTTCCAGCCCGTGCCTGCGCATTGCTGCGATATAGCCGTCGCGGCGTTCGGCCGCCGTGGTACTGGTGCTGCCGAACAGGCCACCGATGCGGCGATAACCGCGCTCGGCCAGGTGTTCGACCAGGCCCGCCATCGCCGCTGCGTTGTCGAGGACCACGCTGTCGATCGAGCCACCGGGTGCGGCACGATCAACCAGGACCGTAGGGTAATCCAGCGTGAGCCGGTCCAGCCGCCCCACCGTGGTCCGGGTGGGCGCAAAAATCAGCCCACTGATGCGTTCCTCATGCATCAACTGCAGATACAGCGCCTCGCGCTCGGGGTCCTCATCGGTGTTGCAGAGGGTGACGCGAAGGCCTTCCCGGTACGCGACTTCCTCCACGGCGCGGATCAGCGCGGTAAAGAACGGGTTGCGGATATCGGCCACGATCAGGCCGATGATGCCGGTATGCCGGGCGCGCAGGCGTCTTGCCTGCAGGTTGGGGTGATATCCGGTCTGGCGGATCGCCGCCTCCACCCGGCCGCGCACGGCCTCGCTGACTGGGCCGCCGCCGAGCACCCGCGACACCGTGGACTTGGATACCCCCGCCACGCGTGCGACGTCATTGATGCTGATGCTCACTGGTAACGTTCCCGGAATCGAGCGCTTTTCTAGGCCGGACGGCCGTCCAGGACCATGTTAACGCCAAAGGACTATTGGATTTTTGTGCACTGCACATTGAAATGGCGAGTGGGAACGTTCCCAATACGTCCCAGCCACCCCTTCCGCGGAGCCCCCTTTGTCGCCCCAGACCTCCCCTTCCCCGGCCAGCCGGGAACTGATCCGCCTGGACGCGCGGGCGCAGGACAAAACCGATGCCATTGCCCAGGTCGCGCAGATGCTGGTCGCGGCCGGCTGCGTGGCGCCGGGGTACGAAGCCAGCATGGGGCGGCGCGAAACGCTGGCGAACACCTTCCTTGGACACGGCGTAGCAATCCCGCACGGGCTTGGCGAGGACCGCCATCTGGTGCTCCGCGATGGCATCGCCGTGCTGCAGTTGCCGCAAGGCGTGGAATGGAACCCGGGACAGATCACCCGTCTGGTGGTCGGCATCGCTGCCCAGTCGGATACCCACATCACGGTGCTGCGCCGCTTGACCCGGCTGATCCAGGACGAGTCCACGCTGCAGCGGCTGTTCACCACCACCGAGGCGGGCGAGATCGTGAACGCGCTGGCCGGCGATGTTGCGATTGCCGCCACCCACGCGCCAGCGGTGGATCTGGCCGAGCGCTTCGAATGGACCATCGCCTACCCCAACGGACTGCACGCCCGTCCTGCCACGCGCTGGGCCGAGACGGCGCGCGGCTTCGCGGCCCGCGCGCAGGTCCGCGCAGGCGATCAGGCGGCCGATGCCAAGAGTCTGGTAGCGCTGCTTCAGCTCGGGCTGCGTGAGGGCGATGCCGTGCGTGTTTCTGCCGAGGGCGCCGATGCCCCCGCGCTGTTGGCTGCGCTGCGCAAGGTCATGGATGGATTGGTCGCACAGGAAAGGGCTGATGCCGAGCGTGCAGCCCAGCGCAAGGCAGCAGCCCCTGTCGCCGGGTGGAAACCGCCCGAAGCGCAGGCGACGATCATTGGCATCGGCGCCAGTCCCGGATTGGCGATCGGCCCGGTGCATGTGCTGGCCAGCACGCAGGCGGAAGTCACCGACCGTCCTGCCCCGCTTGGCGAGGGCGGCGCACGCCTGCAGGATGCACTCGGCCGCACCCGCCAGCAGCTGGCCGCCCTGCAGGACGACACCCAGCGCCGCCTTGGCGCTTCGGATGCGGCGATCTTCAAGGCGCAGGCCGCGCTGCTCGACGACACCGACCTGATCACCCGCACCTGCCAGCTGATGGTCGAAGGCCATGGTGTGGCGTGGTCATGGCACCAGGCCATCGAGCAGATCGCCTCCGGGCTGGCGGCGCTGGGCAATCCGGTGCTGGCCGGGCGCGCGGCGGACCTGCGTGATGTCGGCCGACGCGTGCTGGCCCAGCTTGACCCTTCTGCTGAAGGTGGTGGCCTGGCGGATCTGCCGTCGCAACCGTGCATCCTGATCGCCACAGATCTCTCGCCTTCGGATACCGCCAATCTCGACACCGGTCGCGTGCTCGGCCTGGCCACCGCGCAGGGCGGGCCGACTTCGCACACCGCCATCCTCTCGCGCACGCTGGGCCTGCCGGCACTGGTGGCCGGCGGCGCCGGGCTGTTGGCGATCCAGCCAGGCCGCGAAGCGATCATGGACGGCAGCAGCGGACGGCTCTACCTGTCTCCCTCCGAAGCCGATCTCGCCTCGGCACGCGAATGGATCGCCGAACAGCAGCAGATCCGCGAGCGCGAAGCCGCGCAACGCGCGCAACCCGCCCAGACCCCCGACGGCCACCGCATCGACATCGGCGCCAACGTCAACCTGCCCGACCAGGTGCCACTGGCACTGGAACAGGGTGCGGAAGGCGTCGGCCTGATGCGCACCGAGTTCCTGTTCCTCGAACGTGGCAGTACGCCCAGCGAGGAGGAGCAGTACACCACCTATCTGGCGATGGCCAAGGCACTCAACGGCCGCCCGCTGATCGTGCGCGCGCTCGACATCGGCGGCGACAAGCAGGTGGCGCACCTGGAACTGCCACGCGAGGAGAACCCGTTCCTCGGCGTGCGCGGCGCGCGCCTGCTGCTGCGCCGCCCTGACCTGCTGGAGCCGCAACTGCGTGCGCTGTATCGCGCCGCCAAGGACGGTGCACGCCTGTCCATCATGTTCCCGATGATCACGTCGGTGACCGAGCTGGTCGCACTGCGCGCCATCTGTGAGCGCCTGCGTGCCGAGCTGGAGGCGCCGGTGGTGCCGATCGGCATCATGATCGAAGTGCCGGCTGCCGCCGCTCAGAGCGACGTACTGGCGCGCCATGCCGACTTCTTCTCGATCGGCACCAATGATCTGACCCAGTACGTGCTGGCGATCGACCGCCAGAACCCGGAACTCGCCGCCGAGGCCGACAGCCTGCATCCGGCGGTGCTGCGCGCGGTCCGTGCCACGGTTGAAGGCGCACGGCTGCATGGGCGCTGGGTCGGGGTCTGTGGCGGCCTGGCCGGCGATCCCTTCGGCGCCATGTTGCTGGCTGGCCTGGGCGTGGACGAACTGTCGATGACCCCGAACGACATCCCGGCGGTGAAGGCGCGCCTGCGTGGCACCGCGATGACCGAACTGCAAGCGCTGGCCAGCACCGCACTGGGGTGCGAAACCGCCGAGCAGGTGCGCGGCCTCGA
This sequence comes from Stenotrophomonas maltophilia group sp. RNC7, assembly GCF_030910085.1. Lineage (NCBI taxonomy): Bacteria > Pseudomonadati > Pseudomonadota > Gammaproteobacteria > Lysobacterales > Lysobacteraceae > Stenotrophomonas > Stenotrophomonas maltophilia group sp. RNC7. The sequence goes on from NZ_JAVFVN010000888.1 coordinate 53,363, forward strand.
TGGAGCGCGCGCATGACTGCCCGCGCCGTCACCGTGACCCTGAACCCGGCCATCGACCAGACCGTGCGCGTGGCCCGCCTGCAGCCAGGCCGGGTGCATCGCGCCGGCAGCTCCCGCGACGACGCAGGCGGCAAGGGCATCAACGTGGCGGCCTGCCTGGCCGACTGGGGCGTGCCGATCACCGCGCTGGGTGTGCTGGGCGACGGCAACGACGGCGTGTTCCGCACGCTGTTCCGTGAGCGGGGCATCATTGACGGCTGCCTGCGCGTTCCGGGCCATACCCGCACCAACATCAAGCTGGTCGAAGAGGCCAACGGCGAAACGACGGACATCAACCTGCCAGGCCTGGCCGTGGACGCTGCCGATCTGGACGCGGTGTCGCGCCAGCTCGGCGCCCTGCTCGCGCCCGGCCTGCCGGTCGTGCTGTCCGGCAGCCTGCCGCACGGACTACCGGCCGATGCATGGGCGCGGTTGCAGGCGCAGGCCGGAACGGCCGGTGCGCGCGTGCTGCTGGACACCAGCGGCGATGCGCTCGTAGCTGCGCTGGACGGCGCGCAGGGCGCGCTGCCCTACGCCATCAAGCCCAACCGCCACGAACTGGAGGCCTGGACCGGCACGTCGCTGCCGGATCGCAGCGCACTGCGCGCTGCAGGCCAGGCCTTGGTCGAACGCGGTGTCGCACTCGTCGCCATCTCCATGGGGACCGACGGCGCGCTGTTCATTGATCGCGCCGGCGCACTGGTCGCGCGACCGCCGCGTCTGGCCCAGGGCAGCACGGTGGGCGCCGGTGATGCCATGGTCGCCGGCATCGCCGCCGCGCTGTTGGAGCGCTCCCTCGACCTGGCCGCCTGTGCACGACTGGCCACGGCATTCTCGATGAGCCGGCTGGATAGCGGAGACGCGCGGCGGCTCGATCCGGCGCAGGTGCGCGCCGGGGCCGGCGATGTACTGATCGAGCGGTTGGATTGAAACACCTGCCGGAGGAGCAGCGGTTGGCTTCGGGCCACCCGCGATGCCTCCGGCAAGGACGAACCCGAAGCATTCCAGGAGTTTCCATGCACGCTTCCACCGTAGTCATCGCCGCTGGCGAACGCAGCATCGAGGCGGTACTTGCCGCCGAGGCCCTGCGTCGCGCGGCCCGCCAGCGCGGGCTTGAGCTGATGATCGAAATCCGCAGCGACCAGGGCGTGACCGGCGCGCTGCCCGCCTCGGACGCCGCCTCCGCGACCCAACTGCTGCTGGTGGGCGATGGCGAGGCAGACATCGCACGCTTCGGCAATGCCCGGATCGTGCATGCCAGCCTGGGCGAGGTATTGGACGATCCGGTCGCCGCGCTTGCACCGCTCGCAGCCGCGCCGGCCAGTGTCCCCGCCACCGGGGCTGGCAAGCGCATCGTTGCCGTCACCTCCTGCCCCACCGGCATCGCTCACACCTTCATGGCGGCAGAAGGCCTGCAACAGGCTGCCAAAGCGCTGGGCCATGCGATCCGGGTGGAAACACAGGGCTCGGTCGGCGCGCAGGATGCGTTGAGCGATGAAGAAATCGCCGCCGCCGATGTGGTGCTGATCGCCGCCGACCGCGAAGTCGATCTGGCGCGCTTCGCCGGCAAGCGCCTGTTCAAGAGCGGTACCAAGCCGGCGATCAATGACGGCCAGAACCTGATCCGCAAGGCGCTGGCCGAGGCCGGCGTGCAGGCAGGTACGGCGACTTCAGGCCGCACGACCGAAAAGCCCAGGGCCACCGGTCCTTACAAGCACCTGATGACCGGGGTGTCGTTCATGCTGCCGTTCGTGACAGCCGGCGGCCTGTTGATCGCCCTGGCGTTCGCACTCGGCGGCATCTATGCCTTCGACGACGCACACAAGGGGACGCTGGCCTGGTCGCTGTTCCAGATCGGCGCCAAGTCCGGTTTCATGCTGATGGTGCCGGCGCTGGCCGGCTACATCGCCTACTCCATCGCCGACCGCCCCGGCGTCGCGCCCGGCATGATCGGCGGGCTGGTTGCGGTCAACATGGACGCAGGTTTCATCGGCGGCATCCTCGCGGGCTTCATCGCCGGCTATGGCGTGCACTGGATCAACCGTGCGCTGCGCCTGCCGCGCAGCCTGGAAGGCCTCAAGCCGGTGCTGATCCTGCCGGTGCTGGGCACGCTGCTGGTCGGCCTGCTGATGATGTACGTGATCGGCACGCCGGTGGCCGCACTGCTGGCCTGGCTGACCGACTGGCTGCGCGGCATGGAAGGCAGCAGCGCGATCCTGCTCGGTTTGCTGCTGGGCGGCATGATGGCCGTTGACATGGGTGGACCGGTCAACAAGGCGTCCTACGCCTTCTCCACCGCGTTGATCTCCAGCCAGGTGTACACGCCGATGGCGGCGACCATGATCGGCGGCATGACGCCACCGCTGGGCATCGCGCTGGCGACGTGGTTGTTCAGCAACCGCTTCACTGCCGAGGAGCGCGGCACCGCCGGTGCCGCCGGCGTGCTCGGCCTGAGCTTCGTGACCGAGGGGGCTATTCCCTACGCGGCACGCGATCCGCTGCGCACCATTCCTGCGCTGATCCTCGGCTCGGCGGTGGCCGGTGCGATCTCGATGGCCGCAGGCGTCGAGTTGAAGGTGCCGCACGGCGGTGTGTTCGTGCTGCCGATCCCGAACGCAGTCACCCATCTTGGTGTCTACCTGCTGGCGCTGTTGGCCGGCGTGGCGGTCACCGCGATTGCACTGCGCATCCTCAAGAAGCCGGTCACGGCCCCCACCCTGTAAAAGGAACCCCGCCCATGACCTGCCCTTCCTGCCGCCTGGTGCCGGTAGCGATCCTGCTGGCCCTGCCCTCACTGGCCGTAGCTGCCAACGCGAGTGATGTCCTCACTCCCAAACTGGCTTACACCGGCGAGGCGGCCGCCACGCTCGATGGTGGCAAGCGCAGCGGCACCGCCTACGCCGGCCAGCTGATGTTCGGCGCCGATGTTGACCTCGACGCTGCGTTCGGCTGGCGGGGGGCCACGATCAAGGCCTATGGCATCAATCGCCACGGCACCAACCTCGCCAACAGCAGCACCGGCAACAGCACCTCGGTGCAGGAAATCTACGGCGGCCAGGGGACCCGCCTGGCCAACCTGACCCTGGAACAGAAGCTGTTCAACGACCGGCTGGTGCTGGAGGCCGGTCGCAGCGTCGCCAACATCCACCACCTCGGGTCGGAGCTGTGCCAGTACTTCCAGGGCAACTCGGCGTGCGGCAACCCGACCTACGTTTTCCGCACCAGCAACTTCACCTGGTGGCCCGTATCAAGCTGGATGGCCGACGCCACGGCCTGGGTGACGCCCGATGTCTATGTCCGCATCGGTGCCTACCAGGTCGATCCCAGCCAGGCCGAGGACGGCCAGCATGGCTTGAAGTGGAATACGAACCAGGCCACCGGCTGGATCGTGCCCTACACGATCGGCTGGCGCAGCCCTGCTTCGGCACGACTGAAAGCCCGCTACGAACTCGGTGGCTGGCAGGACAACTCGACCTATCGCGATCCGCTGCGCGATGCCAACGGCATTCCCGCGCTGCTCAGTGGCCAGGAGTACACGGCACGCCATGGTCGCTCCGGTGCGTTCGCGCGCTTCGAGCAGCAGCTTACCGGCGATGGCAATGGCCGCGGCCTGACTCTTTTCGGCGCGGCGCTCAAGGGTACCTCCGGGCAGCTGATCGAGGATCACTTCCTGCAGGCCGGGCTTGTGCAGAATGGCACGTTCGCCGGCCGGCCGCAGGACAGCATCGGCTTCGTCGTCACCCGGCAGAAGTACAGCGACATCGCGCTGGAGAACCTCCGCCTGGCCCGCGCTGCCGCCGGCGGCAGCGGCACCCCGCACGGAAGCCAGGTGATGATGGAGCTGAGCTATGGCATCCAGCTCACCCCGCAGCTCAGGATTGCACCGAACCTGCACTACATCGTGCATCCGGACCCGTTCAACGAACCTGCGCGGCAGCGGGACCTGCCGAATGCACTGATCGCGGGCATGCGGGTTGACTGGAACCTGTAGCAGATGGCACGTGGTGGTGAGGCGCAGCCCGTGTCAGGCACCAGGGTCCACAACCGGTCCGGGCGGCGTACCGATACTCTGGCCGGGCTTCAGCTGCTGTCCGCCACCCACGCCAGTTCGAACGTCAACGCGAGGCGCTGGCCAGGCTCCAGCCGGTGCGGTGCCAGCGTGAAGCCGTCCGGCGGGCCACTCTGCGGTTCGACACAGGTGGCGTGCGGCGCAGCGTCGTAGACCACCCAGTGGTCGTGGTCCGACCTCAGCCGCAGGCGTTGGCCTTCGTGTACCAGCGTGATGTCACCGTCGGCAACGAAGCAGTCATCCCAGGGGCCGGTGGTGGGCTCCACGTGGGGCAGCGTGGCAATACCTTCCCTGTCCCGCGGATACATCGCGCGAGGATTGAACAGCAACCGGTCCGGCTTCCTGAACCAGGGGTGCCAGCCCAGCACCGCCGGCATCGCCTGCTCGCCGGCCTGGACCGAAAGGCGCATCTGCAGGGTGTGCCCCTGCAACCGCAGTTCCAGCATGGCAATGCCACCGAAGGGCCAGTAGCTGTCGCGCGGCAGCTGCAGCGAGACCTCGGCTGCGGCCGCATCCAGCCGGTCGATCTGCCAGGGTCGCGAGAAGCCCACCCCATGGATGGCATGCCCGTCGAAGTTGAGCGGCAGCCGATGCGGCATGCCGTCAAAACGGAACTGTCCACGGCGGATGCGCCCGGCCCACGGCACCATCGGGTAGCAGCCCCAGGCGATCGCCGCCGCCCCGGTCTCCTGCGCGTCCACCAGCCATTCCACGCCCCGGTAACGCAGGCGCGCGATGCGCCCGCCCGCCGCTGCGGCGAGCGCAACCTCCAGTTCGCCGCATCTCAGCCAGTGCAGCTGACCGGCCGGCAGCGGGGCCAGCGCATCATCCCTCGGCAACATGCGCTCAGGCCCCATAGGGATTGATCGTGCGGATGCTTCCGTCCGGCTCCATGTGCAGCGGCGTGCACTTGGCCGAGCGCAGGTGGGTAATGCCGCCGGACATCAGCGCATCGTGATAGAACAGGTACCACTGTCCCTGGAACTGGCAGATGGAGTGGTGGGTGGTCCAACCGACCACGGGGGTGAGGATCACGCCAGCATAGGTGAACGGCCCGTACGGGCTGTCACCCACGGCGTAGCACAGCTGGTGGGTGTTGCCAGTGGAGTACGACAGGTAGTAGCGACCCTGGTACCTGTGCAGCCACGGGCCTTCGAAGAAGCGGCGCGCATGGTCGTCCGCACGCAGCGGCTGGCCATGCTCATCCAGGATCTGCACTTCGCGGGTGGGTTCGGCCAGCTCGGTCATTCCGGCATCCAGGCGGCCCACGCGCGGGCCCAGGGCCGGCGCGCTGCCCGCGGGTTCCTCGTGCGCTTCGCTGTACTGGTTGTCACGATACTTCTGCAGCTGCCCGCCCCAGATGCCACCGAAGTACAGGTAGTGGCTGCCATCGTCGTCTTCGAACACGGCCGGGTCGATCGAGTACGCGCCCTTGATCGGCTCCGGCTGAGGCACGAACGGGCCCTCCGGTCGCGCACCGATCGCCACGCCGATCCGGAACCGGCCCCCGGCATCCTTGGCCGGAAAGTAGAGGTAGTAGCGGCCATCGCGGCAGGCAGCGTCGGGGGCCCACATCTGTTTCCGCGCCCAGGGCACGTCGCGCACGTGCAACGCCATGCCGCAATCGACGGCGGTGCCGTTGGGCGTATCCATCTTCAGCACATGGTAATCCTGCATGCCGAAATGGCCGCCTTCATCATCGAAGGGTTGGCCACCGTCGATGTCGTGCGACGGATAGATGTACAGGCGTCCCTCGAACACGTGCGCCGAAGGGTCGGCCGTGTAGATGTGGGTCACCAGCGGTTGCGAAATGGCGTGTGCGCTGAGCTGTGCAAGTCGGGCTTCGCTGGCCTGGCCGTCTTCACCGGCAGAGAGGTCGATCATGGTTGTCATCTTGGCGTTACGCAGAGGCGTCGGCGGAACGGCGACGCAGGTGGAGATCCTGCTCGATGCGTGTTTCCGCGCGCTTGTCGATCCGGTAGAAGAACAGCAGCGCCACGGCGAGCAGGAAAGGAAGGGAGCAGTAGACGCTTACGGTCAAGCGGATGCCCTGCACCACGGCCTCAGGCTGCTGCACCAGGCCTGCCTGGTAGCCGTAGTGGGCAAGGATCGCGGCGACCAGTGCGCCGCCCACGCTGAGGCCGATCTTCAGCCCGCACAGCATCGCCGAGAAGATGATCGCGGTCGCCCGCCGATGGTTCTTCCACTCCGAGTAGTCCGCGACGTCGGCGATCATCGCCCACAGCAACGGGATGGTGATGCCATAGCAGAAGCCATGCAGCATGAAGGCAGCGAAGGCCACCGCCACGCCCGTGGGTGGAAACAGGTAGAAGGCCAGCAGGAACAGGGTCGAGACAAACAGGGCGCCACCGAAGACGTCGCGCTTGCCGAAGCGATCCGCCAGCCGCCGTGATGCACCAATACCCAGGATCATGCAGAGGATGCCGCACGCGTTGAACAGGCTGAACGCCGAGGTGGCCGCGTCCTTCGGCCAGGTGAACGCCGCGAAGCCGGCGCTGGCGAGGGCGCCATTCAATGCACGGATCAGGCCGTTGAAGCCTGAGTTTTCCAGGAAGCCGGCCAGCGCCGCTTCGCTCATGTAGTACTGGAAGTAATAGATGTAGGTGCCGCCTTTCAACGCCAGGTTGATGAACACCAGCACGGTCAGCGCCAGCATCACCTGCCACGGGCGGTTGTGCAGCAGGTCGGACAGGTCCTGCACTATGCCGCCGGTCTGCTCGCGCGTCGGCACGATGCGCTCGCGGGTGGTGGCGAAGGTGATCAGGAAGAACACCGTGCCGATCACTGCGAAGGCGGTCATGACCTGCTGGAAGCCGCGCACCCGGTCGCCGTCACCCAGGATCAGCACCAGCGGCATCAGCAGCACCTGGATGATGAACTGCGCGATCATCACCGCCACGAAGCGGTAGGCCGACAGGCTGTTGCGCTGGGCCATGCTGCCGGTCAGCACGCCGCTCAACGCCGAGTACGGCAGGTTGTTCGCGGCGTAGACGCAGACCAGCAGCGCGTAGGTGGTCAGTGCATAGATCACCTTTCCGCGCTCGCCCAGGTCCGGGGTGCTGAACGCCAGCAGCGACAGTACGCCAAAGGGAATGGCCGTCCACAGGATCCACGGGCGGAAGCGGCCCCAGCGGGTGGACGTTCGGTCAGCCGCGATGCCGATCAAGGGCGTGAACACGAACGCACCCAGCAGGCCCACCACGAAGATGATCGTGGCCGCGGTGGCAGCCGGCAGGCGGTAGACGTCGGTGTAGAAGAACGCCAGGTAGGTGATCAGGGTCTGGAAGATCAGGTTGGCGGCGAGATCGCCCAGGCTGTAGCCGAGCTTCTCGCGTACCGATAGCGCGTGTTCAGTGCTTGCCATGCAGCGGACGTCCTTGAAAAGGAATCTGGTCGAAGAGGAACCGATGCCGGCGGGGGCGATCAGTCATGCGCGGGCACCACGTTAAACCTGCCCTGCGCACGTATATCGGCACTGGATGCCCCCACCCTGACCTCGTAGGCACCGGGCTGCACCGCGTACGCCGCACGCGCCTCGTCATAGTGGCGCAGGGCCTGCGCCGCCTGCAGGGTGAACGTCACCGTGCGGCGTTCGCCCGGGGCCAGCTGGACGCGCTGGAAGCCACGCAGTTCCTGCACGGCATCGCCGCTGCCGGCGTGTTCGCGCCGCACGTACAGCTGTACCACTTCGTCACCGCTGCGTGTGCCCGCATTGGTCACATCCACCGTCACGCCCAGGCGGCCATCGGCGCCGATGGTGTCCGCATCGAGGCGGAGCGCTCCATAATCGAAGCGCGTGTACGAGAGCCCGTGACCAAACGGGTACAGCGGCGTGCCGCGGAAGTAGCGGTAGGTGCGGCCCTCCATCGCGTAGTCGTCGAATGCCGGCATCACTTCGCCGGCCTTGTAGAAGGTGACCGGCAAGCGACCCGCCGGATTGATGTCGCCGAACAGCGCCTGGCCGACGGCGGTGCCGCCGCGCTGCCCGGAGTACCAGCTCATCAGGATCGCCGGCAGATGCGCCTGCGCCCAGTCCACGGCGATGGCCGAGCCGCCGGTGAGTACCATCACCACCGGCTTGCCGGTAGCGTGCAGGGCCTCCAGCAGGGTGCGCTGCGGCGCGGGCAACCGCAGGTCGGTGCGGTCGCCACCGGCAAAGCCCGGATAGTTGACCGTCATCTCTTCGCCTTCGACATCGCCGGTAAGGCCTCCGACAAACACCACCACGTCGGCATCGCGTGCGGCATCGAGCGCTTCATCGAACGGCGCCTTGGCACCGGGCATGCGCCAGCCCAGGCGCACGCCGGCATCGCGCTGGTCGTCGTAGTACTCCAGCTTCAGGTCATAGGCACGCCCCGCCTGCAGGTCGAGTTCGACACCCTCGGCATGCAGGCGATCCGTGTTCACCCAGTGATCGATCACACGCTTGCCGTCCAGGTACAGGCGGTAGCCATCATCGCCGGCCACCTCCAGCCGGTAACGACCGGACACGGGGGGCAGCAGCTGGCCACTCCAGCGGATGCTGAAGCGGTCGTTGGGAATCCCCTGCCCCGGTGCCGCTTCGCCGCGTGCCAGCAGGTTGTCGGTCGGCGAGCCGCGGTCCCAGCGGAAGCCGATCTGCGCGTCGGTACGTACCAGGGCCGGAGTGCCAGACAGGTCGGGCGTGCGGAAGTACTCGGCGCGCAGGCCGCGCTCGGGCGAGTCCGCCGAGGGCCGCAGGAAGGTCGGCTCGATCAACGGCGTGGCACCGGGATCGTCGCGCCCTTCCACCAGGTCCACGCCGCGGGCATAACGCACTTCAACGCCCTTGGCCGCCTCGCGTATGCCCTGCAGGATGGTGACCGGCGCGGCCGGTGTACCGAAGTAGTTGCCGAGCAGCGCCATGGTGTCGTCGGCGGTGGGTCCAACCACGGCAATGCGCCTGGTGTCGCGCGACAGCGGCAGGACGCCGTCGTTCTTCAGCAGCACCAGCGATGCCTGCGCGGCCTTCAGGGCCAGCGCATCATGGGCCGGCGCCTGGTTCACCGAGGCCGGAATGCGCGCCCAGCGCACCCGCTCCGGCGGATCGAACATGCCCAGGCGCATCCGTGCGGTGAACAGGCGGGTCACCGCATCGTCGATCTCCGCTTCGCTGATCAGCCCCTGGCGCACTGCCGCAGGCAGCGTGGCGTACTCCTGGCCGCATTCCAGCTCGGTGCCGTTCCTGACCGCCAGCGCCGCGGCGGCTTCGCGCGTGGCAACGATATGGTGGTGCTTCCAGATGTCGACGATGGCCCAGCAGTCCGAGACCACGTAGCCCTTGAAGCCCCAGTCGCGTCGCAGCACATCACGCAGCAGGAAACGGCTGGCGCTGGCGGACTCGCCGTACACGCGGTTGTAGGCGCCCATGACCGCATCCACTTCGCCTTCCTTCACCAGCGCTTCGAACGCCGGCAGGTAGGTGTCATACAGGTCGCGCCGGCTCGGGCGTGCATCGAAGTGATGGCGGTCGGCCTCCGGGCCGCTGTGCACGGCCAGGTGCTTGGCGGTGGCGTCCAGCTTGCGGTAGACGGGGTCGTCGCCCTGCAGCCCGCGTACGAAGGCCACGCCCATGCGCGCGGTGAGGTAGGGATCCTCGCCGTAGGTCTCCTGTCCGCGACCCCAGCGCGGGTCGCGGAAGATGTTGACGTTCGGCGACCAGAAGGTCAGGCCCTGGTAACGGCCATGCGCGCCTTCTCGGAGGAACTGGTGGTGCTTTGCGCGGGCCTCGTCGCTGATGGTCGTGGCCACCTGCCCCATCAACGGTACATCGAAGGTCGCGGCCAGGCCGATTGCCTGCGGAAACACCGTGGCCTGCCCCGCCCGTGCGACGCCATGCAACCCCTCATTCCACCAGTCGTAGGCGGGCACTCCCAGCCGTTCGATTGCCGGTGCAGCATTCTGCATCTGCGCGGCCTTCTCTTCCAGGGTCATCTGCGCGACGAGTGCGGCGGCCCGTTGCTCGAAGCTTGCCGAGGCATCCAGCCAGGGCCGTGGCGCGGCCGCGGACGCCGCGGCCGCCACGCAGGTGAGGACGAACAGGGTGGCCCGGCCACGCCACGTACGGCGGCGGGTCCTGGACGAAATCGACAGTCTCATTTGCTTCTCCCGGTGCGCTCGTCGCGCGCGAAGGGACCCAGCAGTGCGCCCACGAAGCCGCCTGCCCGGTCCGTACTCAGAACGGTGCCGTCCACGTCGCCCGCGAGCAGTTGCCAGCCCTGCCCGTCGCCGGTGTCGAACGAGAACGCGTAGGCGCCCTCGTTGCCGGCAATCTTCAGGCGCAGTGCTGCAGACGCCGGCACGTCACGGCTGGCCAGCGTGCGCGTGCTGCCACCCCCGTCACGCGCTTCGAGGAAGAGCGAGAGGCGCCCCCCGCCAAGGTCACGAACGCCGAGGAAGTACCAGTACGCCTCGCTCTGGAACGCCGCCAGACCGGCGGCGACACCGGGGGCTGGCGGGGTCATCGCGGTGCTCGCCTCGAAGCGCAGGTGCTGCTGGCGCCGGCCGAGAAATGCCGGATTGCGCAACGTGTCCAGATCCTCGGCAAGCGGGTGCACGGCCAGCATCCCGGGGCGCTTGTGCAGGTCAGCCCAGGCATGCCTGGGCACGCGCACGCGCAGCCACTGGCGATCGAGTGCCGGGCCATCAAAATTGTCGCGCGCCACGAAATTGCCGGTCGACGGGGCCTGCGATGCCTCGCCCTGCATCCATGACGGCGCCTTGGCCACGTAGGGAATGGCCTGGTCGGTCGGCAGGATCTGCGGCCAGCCATCCTGCCATCGCACCGGCAACAGGTAGGTCTCGCGCCCGGTGTTGTAGTGGCGCTTCTGATAGTTGCGGCTGGCCAGGAACACCGCCCACCACGAGCCATCCGGGCCTTCGACCAGGTCGGCGTGGCCGGCATTGGTGATCGGCAGCGGACGGTCGTCCGGCAGCTCGCGCTGGGTCAGGATCGGATTGCCCGCATAGGGAACGTAGGGTCCCCACACCGCGCGGCTGCGCAGCACCACCTGTGAATGCTGCGGCCCGGTACCTCCTTCAGCGTCGGACAGGTAATACCAGCCCTCCCGCTTGTAGATGTGCGGTCCCTCGATCCAGATCGGATTCTTCGCCGGCTCCACGCCTCCATCAACCAGCACCCGGCGTGGCCCGACCGGCTTGAATGCCGGCAGATCGATCTGCTGCATCCAGATGGCGCGGTGCCCGTCGTAGCGCGGCGGACCGGGCGGTGCATCGTTGTTGACCAGGTACACCTTGCCGTCGTCGTCGAAAAACAGTGATGGATCGATGCCATCGATGCCGGGCAGCCAGTGCGGATCGGACCACGGCCCGGCCGGGTCGCGCGCCGTGGCAATGAAGTTGCCGCCGCTGTCGGTGGCGGTGGTCACCACGTAGAAGACCCCGTCGTGGTACTCGATGGTGGGGGCGAAGATGCCGCGCGACACGCTCAGCCCGTCGAAATCCAGCTGCGTGGGGCGGTCAATCACGTTGCCGATCTGCTTCCAGTGCACCAGGTCAGCACTCTCGAACACCGGAATGCCCGGGAAGTAGGTGAAGCTGGAATTGACCAGATAGAACCGGCCGTTCGCGCGCACGATGCTGGGATCGGCATGGAAGCCGGCCAGGACCGGATTGCGGTAGTGCCCGGCCGGCAGCGGCACTTCAAACGCCTGGTCATTGCCGCGGTACTCGAACCAGTCGAAGTACACCGGCGGAGCGTCCGGCGGCGCGCTGGCCCGGGCGGCTGCGGCCGACAGCAGGAACACTGCCGCCAGCAGCTTGCGCGCCATGGATCTCAGGCCGGCCCTGTCGCGGGCCACAGGGGACTGCGTGGACAACGTCATCATCGTCGGGCCTCGGCTTCGGCAATGGGAAGTTCGAACGGGCCGGCCGGCGCCCCGCTGCGATCGCGCAGCGTGCACACCGGGCCATCGGCCCAGCAGTAGCGGACATGCGTTGCGCGCGTCGACAGCGGGCCTCGCAGCAGGATCCGGCGTGCATCCAGTTCGGCGTCGGCGTACTCGCAGTGGCGCGCATGGCCCCTGGCCTCGCACAGTTCAAAGCCGATCGGACGCAGCGCACCGGTTGCGGTGAGCGCGCCTTCGACATCCTCGAACGCAATGGCGACGGCCGTGGGCGTCCGCACGGCGGTGACCGCCCGCGGACCTGACGGTGCCAGATCCTGCTCGCCGTACACCACGTAGCGGGCCACGCGCGCCAGGCGGCGCCCGAGCTCCTGCTTGTTCGGCGGGTGGATGTCGTAGGCATCGCCGATGTCGATGGCGATGGCGAGCCCGCTCTGCGCGTCCTCGGCGGCGACGCGCCGCTGCGCCTCGCGCACCTGCGCCCAACCGCTGTCGGCGGGCGCAACCGGCGGCTGGCCATAGCTGGCCAGCTGCGCGAACAGCAGTGGCGTGCGCGCACCGAACTGACGCCGCCAATCGTCGCGCAGCGCACGCAACCGCGCCGCGTACGCCGCGCCATCACCGGTGTTCGATTCACCCTGGTACCACAGCATGCCGCGCAGCCCGAAAGCGCCGAGCGGTGCGATCATTCCGTTGTACAGCGTCGACAGCCCGGTGGCGGCCTGCCAGGGGGCAAACGGCGGCGCCTGTTGGCCCGGCGCCACCCGGTACTTCCACGGACCCTGCAGTGCCACCCGCTCACCGTTGTCGAACTGCAGGCCGTATGCCGTGGTGGGGCCAGCCAGGCCGCCTTCACCGTAGGTGTCCAGCACGTTGACCGCAATGCTGTTGGACCCTGCTTTCAGCAGGCCGCCGGGCAACGGGTAGCGCCTCTGGCCGGAGCCGTACTGGCTGCCCACGGACACGCCGTTCACCCAGCTCACGTCCACCTCGTCGGCCGATGCCAGCTCCAGGGTCGCGCCGCGTGCAGCCTGTTCAGCGCTCAGCACCACCTGCGTGCGATACCAGACCATGCCGTTGTAGTCGGCAAGCGCGGGCACGTTCCACCGCTCCCACGCCCCCAGCGCGGCCGGTGCGCGTGACCAGCCGCCGTCATCGGTGTCCGCGCGCCAAGGTGCGTCGCCGGGCAGCGCGCCGTCACGCATGGCCCACCAGTGCTGCCAGTAGCGGCCCCAGGCTGCGCGTGCCTCCAGCGGATCACGCGCAGACCGCGCGAGGATATCGAGGGGCTCGTCCAGGCCGCCCTGCTCTCGCAGCGCACCCACGCTGGTCCAGGCCTCGATCCGCGAGCCGCCCCACGCCGCCTCGATCAGCCCCATCGGCACGTCGACGGTGCGCTGCAGTTCGCGCGCGAAGTAGAAGCAGGTGGCGGAGAAATCGCGCACCGTATCAGGCGTTGCCGATGTCCAGGCAGTGCTGCCGTTGAAGCTCTCCTGTGCCTGCACGGCGGCGTGCTGCGGCACGGTGAACAGCCGGATCCGTGGCATCGTGGCTGCGGCGATCTCGCTGGCTGCGTTGAGCGAGCGCCACACCGGCAGTTCCATGTTCGACTGGCCCGAGCACAGCCACACGTCGCCGACCAGCACGTCGCGCGCCATCTCCCGACGTGTCCCGGCGTTTACCTCCAGCGTATGCGGACCGCCCGCGGCCACCGGGGGCAGCGTCGCCTGCCAGCCGCCTGCGGCGTCCGCCCGGGTGCTTACCGCCTGCCCGGCAAACGTCACGGAAACCGGCTGCCCGGGGCCTGCGTGCCCCCAGACCGCAATGGGCCCGTCGCGCTGCAGGACCGCGTGATCCCTGAACAGGGGATGCAGCAGGCCCGTCGTTTCCCGCGCTGCGGCCGGCATCGCCACCACTAGCGCAGCCATCATCAACAGCGCACACCCGACTGCTCCGAACCTGCTCATCGGCCATCCCCCGGTGCGAACGGAAACTGCAAGGCCTGGTAGTACGACAAGGGATGCGGCGGCGGCTGCTCGCCGGCGGGCAGCGGCCGGCCACTGAGCGACTGGAAGTACGCCACGCTGGCGTCACGCCACCATTGCGCTTCGTCGTGCTGGATCTGCAGGAACGCCGCGACGTGCCGATGCCGCTGCGGATCGATCCGGCCGCGCAGGCCGGCCCAGGTCGCCTGCATCGACTGCACCTGGCGCACGCCGCGCGAATAGCGCCCGACCAGCTCATCCCAGAGCGTCCTGCCCGAGCGCATGCGGCGGTCCCACGGCACATGATGGAACCACAGCAGCAGCGACTCGGGCACGCGCTCGGGGTCGCCATAGACCTCGGCCACCTGCGGCGCGTACTGGCCCACGGCGTTGCTTCCGCTGGCGCTGCGGTCAAAGCCGATGCCCTGGCTATCTGCGCGGTGGTAGTAGACCGACGTCCAGTCCGCACGCGGGCCGCCCTCCACCCAGGGGCCGGGGCCGTAGTGATGGCCGCGTGCCATGAGGTGATGCAGGCCCAGCGGCGTCATGTAATCCACTGCCGCCTCGCGCGAGTCCATCATCATCCGCACGATCGGGCCGGTCACCTGCGGGTCGGGCGAGAACGTCAGCGCTGCCCAGTCTTCGGCAATCGCGCGCGCGGATTGCTGCGGGTTCCATGCCAGTCGGCCGAAGGCGTACCAGTTGGCCTGGTCGAAGTGCGAGCCACTCCAGGTACGGTCCATGCCGATGTTGGCGACGCCGGCGATACCGGTCAGTGCGTGGCCCTCCAGCGAACCATCGACCACGCGGGCAACCGTGGAGCCTTCGCCACGGGCATGGGTGTCGGCCTGCAGCACTTCTTCGTAGAGCGTTCCCAGGTACACCAGGTGCGTCGCAAAACCCAGGTACTCCTTGGTGATCTGCAGCTCCATCATCAGCGGCGTGCGTGGCATCGCGCCGAACAGCGGATGGAACGGCTCGCGCGGCTGGAAGTCGATGGGGCCGTTCTTCACCTGGACGATCACGTTGGGCCGGAAGGCACCGTCCAGCCCGACAAACTCGCTGTACGCCTGCTTGGCGCGATCTTCGGGAACCTCGTGCGAATACACGAAGGCCCGCCACATCACCACGCCGTTGTAGGGCGCCAGCGCGTCGGCCAGCAGGTTGGCGCCGTCGGCATGGGAACGACCGTAATCCTGCGGGCCGGGTTGCCCCTCCGAGTTCGCCTTGACCAGGAAGCCGCCGAAATCCGGAATGTGCGCATGGATCTCATCGACCTTGTCGCGCCACCAGCGCCGCACGCCGGGATCCAACGGGTCAGCCGTCGCCAGGCCGCCGAGCTCGATGGGCGCACTGAAGCGTGCGCTCAGGTAGACCCGGATGCCATAGGGGCGGAACAGGTCGGCCAGCGCGGCGGCCTTGGCCAGATAGGCCGGCGACAGGCTCAGCGCACTGGCGTTGACGTTGTTGAGGACGGTGCCGTTGATGCCGAGCGAAGCGTTGGCACGGGCGTAGTCGGTGTAGCGCGGGTCACGCCATTGCGGCAACGTCTGCCAGTCCCACAGCGAGCTGCCTGCATAGCCACGCTCGACGTAGCGGTCCAGGTTGTCCCAATGGTCGAGCACACGCAGTGCGACCCGCGGCGACTCCCGCACGTTCAGCCCCTGCAGCGGCATGCCACGCTGCAACAGGCGCAGCAGGTGGAACGTGCCATACAGCACGCCGACATCCCGGCGTGCCGCCACCAGCAGCACATCGCGCCCCTCGGTCCGGACCTGCCGGATCAGGAAGCCCTCGTCGCCCAACGTGGCGATCTCGTTGTCGAACGCGGCAACCAGCACCGAAGACTGCGGCGTACCCAGCACCAGGGCATGGTCAGTAGTGATTGCCGTTCGCATTGGCGGTGCCGTTCCCAGCAATCCAGAAAGGCTCCGCGCAAGCTCGTCGCGGGTGGCGCGCTGCATCGGCGTGCCATCCGGGGCCACCACTTCGGCCAGTTGCCGCCGGTAATCGGCAGCAACCGTTGCGGCAACCGGCTGGTAGCGCATCCACAGCGCATAGCCATCCTCCGACCGTGCCCCGCCAGCACAGGCCAGCAGTGCGACCACGGCCAACAGGCGCGTGCCGACAGCACGCAACAACGGCGTTAACATGCGCCTTTGTAGACTACGTCCGGGCCCGGGGCAGCGCATCATCGTCCTTCGCACCCGCGCGGCAGCGCCACCAAGAACAAAGGGATCGTGCATTGGACAAGCCGAAGAAATCGGTTCGCCGCAGAACCGCTGGCGTGACGATCGACGAGGTTGCGGCCCTTGCCGGCGTTTCGCCGATGACCGTGTCGCGGGTGATCAACCAGGGCAAGGTGCGCGACGTCACCCGCGAGCGCGTGCTGCGCGCCGTGCGTGAGCTGGGCTATACGCCCAATCTTGCCGCCAGTTCGCTGGCCGCCGCACAGCACACGCGCATTGCGCTGATCTACACCAACCCCAGCGGCGCCTACCTGCGCGAACTGCTGGTGGGCCTGCTGCGCGTCGCCTCCAGTTCCGCCATCCAGCTGGTCATCGACTACTGGGACAACCTGGATGCCGAATCCGAACGCAGGGCGGCGCGCGCGCTCGCCGGACGCGTCGACGGGGTGATCCTGCCGCCGCCCCTTTGCGAATCGCAGGCCGCCGTAAGCGAACTGGTCAAGGCTGGCATTCCGGTGGTGGCCATCGCATCGGGGCGCCTGAGCGAGGCCCTGTCCTGCGTCCGCATCGACGATTTCAGTGCCGGCAAGGAAATGACCGATCACCTGCTCCGGCAGGGACACACCCGCATCGGTTTCATCCGTGGGCGCGATGACCTGAGCGCAAGTGCGCTCCGCTACGACGGCTTCGTCACCGCCCTGCGCGACGCCGGGCTGGCGGTGGAACCCGGCCTGGTCCAGCACGGTGACTACACCTACCGATCCGGCCTGGCTGCGGCCGAAAAGCTGTTGTCCCAACGCCGGCCACCGACCGCGATTTTCGCCAGCAACGACGACATGGGCGCCGCCGCCATATCCGTCGCGCACCGACGCGGGCTGGAAGTGCCGCGCGACCTGTCGGTCGTGGGATTCGATGACACCTCGGCCGCCACCACCGTGTGGCCGGAACTGACCACGATCCACCAGCCCATCGCCTCGATGGCCAACGCGGCCGTCGACATCCTGCTGCGCACCATCCGCCGTCCGGCGGGGGACGCAACGGTGCTGCGCGATCATGTGATGCCGCATCGGCTGATCGCACGCGGTTCGGTCGCCGCGCCTCCCCGTGCGCGGTAGCGCAGGCCTCATGCTCCGCATCCGAGGGTGACCTCGGCTTCGTTCAGCGCACCCAGCGCGACGCGTGACACGGAGATCGTCATCGCATCGCCCGTCGCCACCGACCACGGTCGGTCGATCGCGTCCAGCTTGGCGCCCGCCTTGGCCAGGCACTTCAGCGGCACGCCGACACGCTTCCACTGGCCCTGTGGAAGCGCCGCCAGCGCCGGCCCGATGGCGATGCGCGCCGAGCAGCCCACGCCGCAACCGACCGACAGCCACGCATCACCCTTCGGGGCTGCGTCCACCCGCAGCGTGGTCAGCAGCATCAGGTCGCCGTTGGATTCGCGCTGCAGGTCCAGCGTCGTGTGCGACTGCAGTGCCGCGACGGCTTCGCCATTGCCCGACCAGGCCAGGCGTCGCCCATCCTCCTGCGCCAGATGATCCACGCCGGTGATCTTCAGCCGATCATCGGGCAATGCATCCGGCACGCGGGTCACGCTCAGGCCCTGGCCAGCAGCATCCTCGAGCCGCAGCGCCATGCCAGGACCCGCGTCACCGCGCGCAAAGAACACGCCGGTCGCGCCCTCGTTGCCGGTCACGCCCGATGCCTCCGGCAGCGCGTCCAGGTCGCCGTTGTCGGCGTAGGTCAGGCCGAAGCCGAACGCAAACAATGGATCGTAGTCCTTCTGGCCGACGTTGTTGGCGTATTGGGTGGCAGTGCGCGGCCAGCTGAAACTGAGCTTGCCCTTGAAATCGTACTGCACGCGGCCATCGCTTCCGCGCAGCAGCACATCGGCAATCCCGGCGCCTTCCGAACCCGGCAGCCACGCAGCCACGAAGGCATCGGCGGCATTGATTTCCCGGTTCACCCAGAGCAGCCGCCCGCTCAGGAAGACCGCGACAACCGGTATGCCATCGGCCTTGAGCCGCTTGAGCAGCGCCAGGTCCGTTTCGTTGCCGGGCTTGTAGGCCAGCGTCGGCCGGTCTCCCTGGAACTCGGCATAGGGGTCCTCGCCAAACACCACCACCGCCACATCGGGCTTCACTGCGTAGCGACCGTCGACGGAAAGCACGGCTTCACCCCCCGCCGCGCTGGCCTGGCGCGCGATGCCCTCATAGATCGTGTCCGCATTGGGGAAGTCCTTGCGGGTGGTGCCGGTGCCCTGCCAGTTGAGCGTCCAGCCGCCGGCCTGCTTGCCGACATCGTCGGCACCGTCGCCGGCCACGAGGATCCGCTGCTTCGGCGACAGCGGCAGGAGGCCGTTCTGGTTCTTCAGCAGGACCAGCGATTCGCGCACGGCCTGCCGGGCAACCGCGCGATGTGCCGGCGCGCCGATCAGTGCGAACTGCCCGCCGACGGCCCGCGTGGAAGGCCTGCCGGCCTCGAACAGCCCAAGGCGGAACTTGACCCGCAGGATCCGGCGCACCGCATCGTCCAGGCGTTGCGGCGTGATCCGCCCATCCTTCACCGCAGCCAGCGTCGTCCCGTAGAAACCCTTCCAGCTGTCCGAGGCCATCGCCATGTCCAGGCCCGCGTTGATCGTGGCCGGGCAGTCTGTAGTGGTGCAGCCCTTGACCTGTCCATGACCATTCCAGTCACCCACCACGAAGCCTCCGAAGTTCATGCGGCCCTTGAGCACATCGGTGAGGTAGTGCCGGTGCCCATGCATCTTTTCACCGTTGACGCTGTTGAACGACGCCATCGCGGTCTGCGCGCCGGCGGCGATTGCCGGCGGATATCCGGCGGCGTGGATGCGCACCAGATCTGACTCGCTGATGCGGGTGTCGCCCTGGTCCTTACCGTCAGTGGTGCCGCCATCGCCCAGGAAGTGCTTCACCGAGGCGATCACATGGCGGCCATCGAGGAACTCCGGGGTTCCCACCCTGCCCTGCAGCCCCTCCACCATGGCGGCGGCATAGCTGGCCACCACGTCCGGCGATTCGGAGTAGCCTTCGTAGGTGCGTCCCCAGCGATCATCCTGGGGTACGGCAACGGTTGGCGCGAACGTCCATTCCATGCCGGTGACGCGGGTCTCCAGCGCGGTGATGCCACCGATCTGCCGCAGCAGCTCCGGATCGCGCGTGGCGCCCAGCCCGATATTGTGGGGGAACAACGTGGCGCCAATGATGTTGCTCTGCCCGTGCACGGCATCGATGCCGAACAGCAGCGGAATGGCCTTGCCGCCTTTCGAGGTATCCATCGAGGCGTCGTAGAAGGCGTCGGCCAGCGCCAGCCATTCGGCCGGCGACGCGTCATAGCGGCCACCGGGATCGGAGTTGCCCCCGGCCAGGATCGAGCCGAGCCGGTAGCGGCGCACATCATCTGGAGTGACGCTGGCGATGTCGCCCTGCACCAGCTGGCCGACCTTGTCCTCCACCGTCATGCCGGCCATCAGGTCGGTGATGCGCTTCTCCAGCGCCGGGTCCGCAGCCAGCGGCCAAGTGACCTCCGGCCAGGGATCCTTGTCGGTGGCTGCGGCGGCGGCAGCCCGGTCCTGGCCGCGGCAGCCGAGCAATCCCAGCATCAGTGCGGCGACCAGCGCGCCGCTGCGGATTACGAAGGTCTGCGATGTCATGGCGCTCATCCTTCCATCTGCTCCAGTTCCTTGCCCTTGGTCTCGTGCACATGTCGGACGACGAAGATCACCGAGATCACGGCAGCCACCAGGTAGATGCCGTAGGTGGCTGCCAGCCCTGCCGCGGCCAGCAGCATCGGGAACGTCACCGTGACCACGAAGTTGGAGGTCCACTGCGCCGCGCCGGCGACTGCCAGTGCCGAACCGCGGATCTGGTTCGGGAACATCTCGCCCAGCATCACCCACATCACCGGCCCCCAGGACAGATTGAAGAACACGACGTAGGCATTGGCCGCCACCAGCGCCAGCGTGCCCATGCGGCCGGGCAGCTGTAGATGCCCGTCGGCCAGCGAACCGCTGGCAAACGCCACCACCACCAGAGCAAGCGACAGCGACATCCCGGCCGAGCCGAACCACAGCAAGGGCTTGCGGCCGATCCGGTCGATCAGCAGCACGGTGACCACGCAGGCGCCGATGCTCAGCGCGCCGGACAGCACGTTGATCAGCAGCGCGTCGTTCTCGGAAAAGCCGACCGCCTGCCACAGCACGGCGCCGTAGTAGAACACCACGTTGATGCCGACCAGCTGCTGGAAGCAGGCCAGCCCGACGCCGACCCACACAATCGGGCGGATCCGCCCGGTCGCCCGGCTCTTCAGATCGGACAGGCGCGGGCGATGATGGTCGTTGGACAGCGAGGCATCGATCTCCTCGAGCGTGGCCCTGGCCTTGTCGCTGCCCAGCAGCCGGGTCAGTACCCGCAGGGCGTCGTCCTTGCGCCGTTTCACCACCAGGTAGCGCGGGCTCTCCGGAATGGTCAGCAACAGCAGCAGGAACACCAGTGATGGCGCGGCCTGCATCCAGAACATCCAGCGCCAGGCGGCCTGCCCACCCCACAGCGGTTCGGTCGACGCGCCCGCTGCAGCCGCCAGCAGGTAGTTGGACAGGAACGCGGCGGTGAGCCCGGTGATGATCGCGATCTGCTGCACCGTAGCCAGGCGGCCGCGGTAACGGGCCGGAGCGACCTCGGCAATGTAGGCCGGCGAGATCACGCTGGCCGCGCCTACCGCGAATCCGCCCACCACCCGTGCCGCAATGAACCAGCCCGACGAGACCGCCGCCCCGGCACCGAGCGCCGACAGCAGGAACATCACTGCCGAAAGGATCAGTACGTTGCGACGGCCGAGCCGGTCGGCCAGCCGGCCTGCACTGAACGCGCCCACCGCACAGCCCAGCAGCATCGACGCGATCTCGAAGCCCTGCATCCACTCGCCGGACCGGAACGCCTGGTGCAGGCCATCCTGGGTGCCATTGATCACGCCGCTGTCGAAGCCGAACAGAAAACCGCCAATCGTCGCCACCACGCTGATCAGTACGATCAGCCGCGTGTTCTCACCGCTGCCTGCTGCCTGGTTCATCCCCGTCCCCTTGAATGCACCGTTGCCGCGCTCAGCGCAGCAGGTACTGGTTGAGCAGGTTTTCGTAACGCTCCTGCTTGCCGCTGGCCTGGCGCGGTTCGCCGAGGCGGGCGGCCAGTGCCGCCAGGTCCGGCAGGCTGAGCGTGCCACGCTCGAAATCCTGGCCGGCGCCGGAATCGAAGCTGGCGTAGCGTTGCGCACGCCATTGTTCCCACGGCGACTCGGTCAGCAGTGCATGGGCAACCTCCAGCCCGCGTGCGAACGCATCCATGCCGCCGATATGGGCAATGAACAGATCCTCCAGGTCGGTCGACTCACGGCGCACCTTCGCATCGAAGTTCAACCCGCCCTCCAGGCCGCCCTGGCGCAGCACGACCAGCATTGCGCCCACGGTGTCGTACAGATCGCTGGGGAACTGGTCGGTGTCCCAGCCGTTCTGTGCGTTGCCGCGGTTGGCATCGATGCTGCCGAGCAGGCCATGATCGGACGCGACCTGCAGGTCGTGCTCGAAGGTATGGCCGGACAACGTGGCGTGGTTGGCCTCGATGTTGAGCTTGAAGTCCTTGTCCAGCCCGTTTTCCTTCAGGAAGCCCACCACCGTGGCACTGTCGAAGTCGTACTGGTGCTTCATCGGCTCCATCGGCTTGGGCTCGATCAGGAAGTTGCCCTTCAGCCCGATGCTGCGGCCATAGTCGCGTGCCATGGTCAGGAAGCGCGCGAAATGCTCGATCTCCCGCTTCATCTGGGTATTGGCCAGCGACGCATAGCCTTCGCGCCCGCCCCAGAACACGTAGTGCTCGCCACCGAGTTCGACCGTGGCCTCCAGGGCGGCCTTGACCTGCACGGCTGCACGCGCGACCACCGCGAAGTCGGGATTGGTCGATGCGCCGTTCATGTAGCGGGGGTGCGAGAACAGGTTGGCCGTGCCCCACAGCAGCTTGACGCCGGTGGCCTCCTGGCGTGCCTTGGCCAGGCCCACCATATGCGAGAGGTTCTTCTGGTACTGGCCGATGTCGTCGGCATCCGGCGCCAGGTCGATATCGTGGAAGCACCAGTACGGCACGCCCAGCTTGGTGAAGAACTCGAACGCCGCGTCCACCTTTGCTTCTGCCGTGGCCAGCGGCGACGATGCCTCCCACGGGAACTGCCGGGTGCCGGGGCCGAACGGATCGTGCCCGGCATTGCAGAAGGTGTGCCAGTAGCACACGGCGAAGCGCAGATGCTCCTGCATGGTCTTGCCACCAATGACCCGGCTGGCATCGTAGACCTTGAAGGCAAGCGGATTGTCCGAGCCCTTGCCCTCGAACGGGATGCGGCCGACGCCGGGGAAGTATTCCTTGGCGCCGATGAAGGGCTGCGTGCTCATGGTGCGTGCTCCTGTCGTTGTACGGGGTGTTGTGGAGGAGCCATCAGCCGCGCTGCAGCGGCGTGATGGCATCAAGATGACTGAGGAAGCGTGCGTAGGCCCGTGCATAGGCATCGCTGCGATCCGGATCCGGGCGCGCGGACAGCGCGGGATCGACGGTGACGTGCCGTGCGGTGATGTCGCTGATCGAAGTGGCGTTGCCCTGCGATCGGGCGAGCGCCCACAACGCCTGCAGCGCCGCTCCAAACGCCGCACCCTCGGCCTGCACCGGGACCTCCACCGGCAGGCCGAATACATCGGCCACCAGCTGACGCCAGGCAGCGCTGTTGCTGCCGCCGCCGGTGAGCACGATGCGATCGAACTGCATGCCCGCGCGGATGAAGGCGTCGTAGCCGTACTTCAGGCTGTAGGTCGCGCCCTCCATGGCGGCGCGGTAGAGATGCGCCGGGGTGAAATTGGCGATATCCAGGCCCGCCAGCACCCCCTTGCCGAGCGGCAGGTCAGGGGTACGTTCGCCATTGAGGAACGGCAGCATCACCAGGCCCCCTGCCCCCGGCGGCGTTGCGCGAAGATGCGCGTCACCGTCGCGGGTGCTGAAACCGAAGGCGCTGGCCACGCGTTCGGTGGCAACGGTGCAGTTCATGGTGCAGATCAGCGGCAGCCAGCCCCCCGTGGACGAGCAGAACGCCGCCCACGCGCCATCCGGATCGATCACCGGCGAGCCGGAATACGCAAACAGCGTTCCGGAGGTTCCCAGGCTCATCGCCAGCCGCCCTTCCGTGACGCAGCCGGTGCCGATCGCCGCCATCATGTTGTCGCCGCCACCAACGGCCACCTTCACCGCCGCTGCAAGCCCGAGCGCGGCCGCGGCCTCCGGCGCGATATCGAACAGGGCATCGGGCGCAGCGATCGGCGGCAGGCAGGCAGCAAGATCACGATCAGGATCGGTGGCGCGCAGCAGTTCCTGCGACCAGGTGCGCGTGCGCACGTCCAGCCAGCCGGTTCCGGACGCGTCGCCAAGCTCGCAGAACCGCTGCCCGGTCAACACGAAATTCAGGTAGTCGTGTGGCAGCAGGATGGTCGCCAGCCGCGCATAGGCGTCGGCACGGTGGATCCGGGTCCAGGGCAGCTTGGAGGCCGTGTAGCCGGCCAGGATCGGGTTGCCCGCCAGCGCGATGGTTCGTTGGAACCCGCCCACGGCGTCCATGATCTGGATGCATTCGGCCGAGGTGCTGGTGTCGCACCACAGCTTGGCCGGTGCCAGGACCTCGCCAGCATCGTCAACTGGCACGAACCCATGCTGCTGGCCCGATACCGCCAGTGCGACGATGCGCGCGCGCAGCGAGGGATCGATCCGGGCAAAGCAGTCGCGCAGGGCCGACACCCAGTCGGCCGGCGCCTGTTCACGGCTGCCATCGGCACCGCTGTCCAGCGCGAGCGGCGCGCTGGCCGAGGCCACCACCGCCTGCTTCCGCGGGTCATAGACCAGCACCTTCAGGCTCTGCGTCCCTGCATCGATCCCTGCAACCAGACCCATCGAAACCGCCTCCGATCAACAAAAAGGTAGCGCTAACATTCCGTGGACTCAAAAAGGGGGCGTGGTGTCCGGCCCCCTCGTTGCCACCGCGCGCGTCATCGCCCGCGGTGTTGCCGCACTGTAACCAGCTGCAGCGGAAAAAGCGTGCTGCAACGCAAAACCCTGCTACGCGCTTGCTGCCGTCGAACGCCACACGTCCACGCCCGACCTGCAGTACTGCGCGATGAACTCCGCCTGCGCCGGCATCTGCGCGGCGGCCTGCTGCACAGGCCGTTGGATGCCCTTCAACAAGGTGCGCAGATCGACATCACTCACGGCCCGCGCCAGCGGGTGCGCAGGACCGGGCGCGATGCCCTGCCCGAGCAGCACGCTGGTCCAGGATTCGACGCGGAACAGCTCGCCGGGGTCCTGCCACGCATGCGCACGCTCGCGCCACGCCTGCAGCCGCTGCTGCAGCGACTCCGGCACGCGCATCTCGCGACAGGCCTTCCACATCGGTTCGCTGCGCTGCGTGGCGTGGTAGTGCAGGATGATGAAGTCGCGCACATGCTCCATTTCCTGGCGGCTGACATCGTTGTACAGCTGCACCAGCGACGCACTGATGCCGTCGAACGGGAACAGCTGGATCAGGCGCACTACCGCGCTGATCGTCAGATGGATGCTGGTCGACTCCAGCGGTTCGATGAAGCCGCTGGCCAGCCCGAGCGACACCACGTTCCTGTTCCAGGCCTTCAGCCGGCGTCCACTGCGGAACGGCACCTTCCATGGATCGCGCAAGGGTGGAGCCCCGGCATCGCGCAGCAGTTTCGCGGCGGCCTCGTCATCGGACAGATGGCGGCTGTCATACACCAGCCCGCAGCCAACGCGGTGCTGCAGCGCGATGTGCCAGCGCCACCCCGCCTCGTGGGCGATCGCCCGGGTATAGGGCACCGGCGGCGCCACCGCTTCGGTCTGCACCGCCACGGCCCGGTCGCACGGCAGCCATTCGTGCCAGTCCTCGTAGCCGGTGCCCAGTGCCTGCTCGATCAGCAGGCCGCGGAAGCCGGTGCAGTCGATGAACAGATCGCCCTCGATCACCTGGCCGTCGTCCAGCACCAGCGCCTGCACCGAACCGTCGTGCGCGTGCTGCCTGACCTGGGCGATCCGGCCTTCGATCCGGCGCAGGCCGTGGGCCTCGGCCCTGCCGCGCAGGAACCGCGCATACAGCCCGGCATCGAAGTGATACGCATAGCTGGCCTGCGGCTGGGTGTGCAGCGAGAAGCGGTCGCCACGCGAGGCGATGCTCTCCAGGCAGAAGTCGCCCAGGTCCGAGGGCATGCCGCGGCGCAGGCTGTCCAGCCAGAAGTGATGGAAGGGGGCCGCCCAGGTGCCATGGCCGATGGTGCCGAACGGATGGAAGAAGCGATCGCCCGGCAGGCGCCAGTTCTCGAACGAGATCGACAGCTTGAAGGTGCCTGCCACCGCGCGCAGGAACTCCTGCTCGTCGATCTGCAGGAAGCGGTGGAAGGTGCGGATCGGCGGCACAGTGGACTCACCGACACCGACCGTGCCGATCTGCTCGGACTCGACCAGCGTGATCTGCAGCTGGTCACGGAACTGGTGCGCAAGCGCGCAGCCGGCCAGCCAACCCGCCGTACCGCCACCGGCAATGACCACCTTGCGGATGCGCCCTGAAGGCGTGCTCTGGGTATCCAACATGGTGCCCTCTCTCAACGGTTGAGCCTGCCCAGCAGCATCGCGCGCATGCGGCGGGCGCGCTGCTCGTCGAACGGTGCCAGATCCCCGCGAGCGGCGTCAGGCAGGTGCTGCCCCGCGCGCTCGCCAGGGCCGAAGGCGTAGTAGCGGAAGAGCCCTTCCCAGGCCTGCTTTTCGCGCGCCGGCAGATCACGCACGGACCACATCGCGTGGTGCAGCGCCGCCAGCGCGGATCCCAGCCAGGCCGGCGAGCTTCGCCACCAGTAGTTCACCAGCACGTTGAACGGTTCCAGGCTGCGTACATGGTGCCACCACATGCTGGGAATGAAGATCGCATCGCCGGGCCCAAGCACCGCGCGGCGCGCCTGCGCCAGCGCCTCGCGGAAACGTGGATGCCGATCGAAGTCGGGCTGTTCGAAGTCCACCACGCTGACCACCTGTCCCCCCGGCGTGGGATCGAGCGGGCCCGGATACAGATTGTCGATCTGGTCGGGCGGGAACAGGGTGAACTCGCGCTGCCCCACCGCGCAGCAGGCGAGGTTGTCGGGTGTGTCGAAATGGCACGAGGCCGTCACCCGGTTGCCGATCCAGATGCTGGCGGTGGCGTCGATGCCCTGCTTCGCCAGACCGGCGTCGTTGGCCTGCGCGAATGCCGGCAGCAGTGCCCGCGCGATCGGCAGCGAGGCCACGTAGTAGGTTGGCGGTTGCGGTGCATGCAGCGTCGCGGCGATCTCTTCCAGCACCCGGGCCAGCCCGCCGCGCCGCACTTCGAAATTCAACCGGGTGAAGTCCGCGCTGTAGAACGGGCGCCCCCCGATCTCGGCGCCGCCGAACGAGTACTGGATAGGCGCACCCGCATCGACGCTGCACAGGTACGCCATTGCGTCCTGCACCCCGCTCAGCCCGGCCTGGACCAGTGGCCAATCGGTGGCGATGCCGCGCAGTACGACCGGCTCACCGGCCTCCACCAGGGCAGCCAATGGCAGGGCGGCAGGATCGATGCCTTCCAGGATCCGCATCGGCAGGCGGGCGTACACCGGTCAGTTCCTGGCCGCCTGCGCGGTGCAGTCCTGGACGCGGAGACGGCGCTGCTTCTCGGCGATCAGGCGGCGCATGTTATGCAGCGAGGCAAGCATCAGGTACGCACCTTCCAGGTAACCGGCGCGGTTCAACGCAGCCAGTCGCGAACTGTCCAGCGCCGCCAGGCGCTCGCGGTCGATGCCATGCAATCCGCTCACGCTCACCCGGTGGTGCGGCGCGATCTGCACGTCGAGCGTGACCGGCTGGATGAGGCCGCAGTCGTCGAGCATCGTGAACATCCCGGCCGCGAAGGCACTGCCCTCGTGGATGCCGCGCAGCACGCTGGCGATGTGGTCCAGGTAAGGGGTGTTGCCGCCCTGCGGCAGGAACACCGGCTCCCCGCCACCGTCGATGACGCGCGGATGGTCCAGGTCCACGTGCATCACCGCATCCTGGGTGAGCAGGCCATCCACGTAGTGCTCCTGGAAGCCGATCAGGAACGGCCCTTTGGCCGCCGCGCCTGGCAGGTAGGTAGCATTCCAGCGCCCGTCCTGCAGGAACAGGTTCTCGTGTTGTTCGAAACCCAGCAGGGCCACGGACTGCCACGCTTCCGTCCCGCTTTCCCTGCGCAGGAAGATCGGATACTCACGCTGCAGTTCGGCGAACTCGCTGGGATAGGCCGGCACCATGCCCACGGCATCGCCGAACTGCGGCCCGAATCCGGTGGCGACCTTCAGGTCCCGATGCGCGATGTTGTTGAGCATTTCGTAGCGGGCCATCAGGGTATCCAGTCCAGTGCGGGGTGGCTGGCCGGCAGCGTAGCGCAGGCGCGACAGGTGCGGCGACACCGTCCCGGCACGGCACCGCTGGCGGGCAGCGGTGCCGTGCCGGACGCGTCGGCAACCGGGCTCAGAACTTGTAGCGGACGCCCAGCATGTAGCGCGGGCTCTGGTCTGCCAGCTTGACGATCATCTGCGACGTGCGCGAGCGCCACCGCACATCCTCGCCGGTCAGGTTGATCGCCTCCAGGCTGAAGGACCAGTGGTCATCCAGCGCGTAGTTGACGCTGAGATCCCACTGCTCGTACGGCTCCACATAGTACGGATTGCGGCTGGAGCCCTGGTTGGCCAGGATCAGGTACTGGTCGCGCCAGTTCCATGCCAGGCGCACAGACCACCCGTACTTCTCGTACATCAGCATGGCGTTGGCGGTGTCGCTCAGGCCGGTGAGCGAGAACTGGTCGATGCCCGGATCGCCGCCATTGTTGTAGCCGACATCGCCTTTGACCACGGTGTAGTTGGCCAGCACGCCGAAGCCGGTGTCACCGAAGAAGTACTGGCCGCCCAGCTCCCAGCCATGCAGCTTGGATTTGTTCTGGTTGATCGGGCGATTGACGTTGAACTGGTACAGCGGATCGTTGGGCTGCCCATACAGATCGTAGGCCGCTTCGGTGGCCAGCACCTGCGCATCAGTGCCGTTGTAGGCGCCGAGGCCGGCAGGATTGTTGCGCAGCAATGCCAGCGCGGTGAACAGCGAGGTGTCGTTGGCCGAGCAGGCGGCCGCATTGGCCGGCCCGACCTGGGCGACGCAGGCGCCGCTGGTCAGGAAGTCCAACGCCGCCCGCGCATCCGGCCCGGAGGTCGGGTCGGTGAGGCCGTACAGGCTTTCCTGGACGACGGTGTTGCCGATGAAGTTGCTGACCGACTTGTTCCAGTAGGTCAATGACACATAGCTGGCATCGGCGAAGTACCACTCCAGCCCCAGGTCGAGGTTGTCCGATTCCAGCGGCTTCAGGCTCGGGTTCTGCGAGTTGCCGCTGGCGCGCGACGAGGGATCGATCAGCACCGAGCCGAACGGCTGCTGGGCCCCGGGTCCCGCATAGAGATTGCCGTACGGCGCGCGGGCGATGCTCTTGCCGAACGAAACACGTCCCTTCAGCTCCTCGGTGAGGTCGATGCTGAAATCAAGGTTGGGAAGGATGTAGCTGTACCGCGCCTTCTCTGTGAAGGGCTGCTGCTCATCGGACAGCACGATGCGGAAATCGTTGTTGGCCTGCCACTCGATGGACTCGGGGACGGCAATGACCGAGGTCGACACCACGTCAGTGGTTTCATAGCGCACGCCCAGGCGGGTGTTGGTGCGCATGCCACCCAGCTCCCCGTCCAGCTCCACCTGGAAGTACGCCGCCTTGGTCTTCTCTTCCACGAAGTTGTCGGCCGCGCGTTGCGGGTTCACACCCAGGCCGACGCCGTACTCGCGCGATGCCCATTGCGCGAGCTGCCCGGCATTGCCGCGCCAGGCGGGCCAGCTGTTGGCACTGTAGTCGTCGAACAGGCCGACGATGCTGACCGGCTGCAGCAGGTCCATCAGGCCTGCGGCGGTATCCCGGTCCACGTTGGCCACGCCCCAGTCGCCCAGGGTCGAGTAGGCCTCGGCGGCCTGGATGCGGTGGGTGGTGGACTTGTTGGTGTCCACGCCGAACTGGAAGCGCCCGTGGTCGAAGTTCCATTCGCCATCGACGCGGGCCTGCTTGATCTCGCTGATCTGGGTCTGCGCGTTGACGCGCAGCACCTGCGTGCCAACCTCGCCTTCCTGGAAGCCCGGGTTGACCACGCCATTGGTCCCGGCGACCGCATCGGCGGTGCTGGGATACCAGACCTGGGTGCCAACCGGCAGGCCATTGTTGAAGTTCAGCTCCTGCACCCAGGAGCCACCGCAATGCGGGCCACGGGTACAGTTGTTGGTGCCGGCGATGCTCATGAAGATCGAACCACCGCCGGTGAGCGGGTCATTCGGGCGGCTCTCGTTCTTCGAGTTGTGCGCATCGAAGCTGAGCTTGAAGCGGTCGCTGACATTCCAGACGGCGTTGAAGCCCAGCGAGCCCAGCTTGTATTCCTGCATGCTGCGCTGCTGTTCCAGGCCGAAATCCTTGGTGCCGGCGATTTCACGGATGTAGACCGGCGTCGCGACGGCGCCACTGGTGTCGAACTCGACGTTGGTGTAGTTGCTGTTCTGCAACCACATGCCCTGCTCGCCGCGATTCTCGGTGATCTCGTTGGTCGAGTAGGTGTAATCCACGGTCAGGGTCAGGCTGTCCGTCGGTGCGAACTGCAGCACGGCCTGGCCGTTGACGCGTTCGCGCTCGAATTCGGAGAACGCGTAGCGCAGGTCATTGGGCCTCGCGTAAAGCTGGCCGACGGCCGGAGCATTGACCACGGTCGGGTTGCCCGGCATCGACCCTGTCCACGGCTGCACGTTCCAGTAGTTCTCCGTGGCCTGTACCGAGCCACCCTTGCGCTTCTGCTGGCTCGCGCTGAGGCTGACGCCAAAGGTCTTTTCCGGATTGCTGTAACTGAAGATGCCCGACAGCTCCGGTGTCAGGTCATTGTCGAACGGCTGGCTCTGGTCGGACACCAGCTTCGCCCCGGCGCTGGCCACGATGCCGGCGTGATCGAGCGGACGCGAGGTCAGGATGTTGATCGTCGCACCGATGCCACCGCTGGGCACCTGCGCCTGGCTGGTCTTGTAGACCTCGATACCATTGATGGCCTCGGCGGCCAGCTGCGCGAAATTGAAGGCGCGGGTGCCGCCGTCGACACCGCCGATGGCGACCTGTCCAGAGGCACCGAATGCATCGGCACCCGGCATCTGCCGACCGTTGAGCGTGACCATGTTGAACTGGGGGCCGAAGCCACGCGCGGTCACCTGCGCACCCTCGCCGTCACGGCGCTCGATGGAGATGCCGGTGATGCGCTGCAACGACTCGGCAAGATTGGTATCGGGGAACTTGCCGATGTCCTCGGCACTGATCGCGTCGACCACGCCCGCCGAGTCGCGCTTGATGTCCATGGCCTGGCTCAGGCTGTTGCGTATGCCCGTGACCTGCACTGCATCAAGCTGGGTGGGTTGCGACTGGCTCTGCGGCTGCGGCCCGGTCGCCGGTGCGGCGTCCTGCGCAAAGGCGGGATTGATGACCAGGGCACCACCTACGAAGGTGAACATGGCCCGGGACCGGAACTTCGCCAACGCGCGGCTCATGAACCGGACCTCGGGCCCGGGGTGCCACGGAAACTGCAGGTGCTCATGAAAGTCCCCTCTGACATACGATCGAATGGATGTACCGCCCCCTCCCAGGGGCACGCACGGGCGTGGCCCGCATTCCAAACCGAACAGCACGGGTGCTCGGGCACGCCGCGACTTACACTTGCTTTTCAAGCCTGCCAGGACAAACACGCGGCAAAGAAGGCAGCCTCCCGGACCCTGGATCCCCGTCCGACTGGTAGCGCTACCATCGCGTTGCAGCGGAGAGTAATCACCGAGGTTCGCCGTTGTCACCATGCAGCGCAGCAAAACCGGCAGCGCGCCAATGACTCGGCCGTTGCTGCATCCGGTCACGCTCACCCGACGTAGGAAAGATGCCCGCACTTGCGGGTCATCCAGAAAGGAACGCACCGTGAACGCTCTTCAGCGCATCGCCGCCGCAGTCGGCTTCGCCGTACTCGTTTCGTCCGGCTCCTCGGTTTTCGCCGCCAACACCGTCATCGTGGGCGGGGCAGAAATGTACCCCACCAGGACCATCGTCGAGAACGCCGTCAATTCCAAGGATCACACCACGCTGGTTGCAGCGGTCAAAGCAGCCGGCCTGGTCGACACCCTCAACGGGGCCGGGCCCTTCACTGTTTTCGCGCCCACCAATGCGGCCTTCGAAAAGCTGCCTGCAGGCACTGTCGATACACTGGTGAAGCCTGAAAACAAGGCACAGCTGACCCGGATCCTGACCTACCACGTCGTCCCGGGCAGCTACAGTTCGGCCCAGCTTCTGGCCGATGCCCGCAAGCACGGCGGCAAGGCCACCCTGAAGACCGTGCAGGGTGAGCCTCTCACCGTGGCGCTCCACGATGGCAAGCTCTGGGTCATCGACGCAAAGGGTGGAAAGGCAGGCATCAGCATTGCAGATGTCGGCCAGTCCAACGGCGTCATCCACGTGGTCGACACCGTGCTGATGCCCAAGTAAGCGGCCTCACGCAACGGGCATCCGGCGCGATGCCCGTTGCCCGGGGCCGGTCATCCCGACGTCACCATGCGGATCCCTGCCCGGCATGGCGTCGTGGCTACCACTCCGGCCCGAGCAGCTTGGTCACTTCGGCCTCCAGTTTCTGCACGGCCTCGTCCTGGGAGGCGACCTTGATGCACAGCCCCGACTGCGCCGGCCCCGGCACCAGCTGGTAGCGGTTGATGGTGCCGCCACCGTCGCCGTCCAGCGCTACCCGCGCAACTACCGTTCGGCCATTGGCGTGGAAGGTCCAGTCCTGATAATCAAACATGCCTAAGTTGGTGTGCGGCCAAGATGTCATCCCACTTTAGGCGGCACGCCAGTGAAGAACGCTCCAGGAAGATGTTCAGCGCGCGTGGACATGATGGCGACAGGGCCTATCGCAGTGTCCGCGCCAACTGCAGGACATCGGCAAAGAAGGAGGGATAGTCGTCCTGTGGAGCGCTGTGGGTCTCGCGCCGGTGGATCAGACGCACGGCGACCACCCGCTGTTCCGGGACGATCATCAGGTATTGGCCCAGGTAGCCGTTGGCGGCAAAGCCGACGACCGGTCCCCGTGTGATGTCGTAGAGATCGGCGAGCTTCAGGCCGCGCGCGGAGATCTGGCTCCGGCGGCGGGCTTCAGCTCAAGCGGCGTCTCCCGGTCGTGCATCACCAGGACCGCATCGGAATGCGCGGCGCGCGCGTTGCGCTCGATCGCGGCAAGGGCTTCGGCACGCGTCGCCGCTTGGCTGGGCCCGGCGATGCCGAACACCAGGGCCAGGGCGCAGGACAACCAGCAGGATCCTGGCATCGCAATCTCGTCCAATGAGTGTGCGTGCAGTTTGACTACATGTGTAGTCACTCTGCAGTACCTGAAGTCATGGCGCGCTTGCGTGCTGGACGCGGGCTGGGCGCCGCCCCCGGCCCACCTGCAACGCGGTCGTCCGCGCGGTCGCCATGCCGCGCCGCACGGTATGATGCGGCGACCCGGAACCTGCGATGATTGCAGCGGCCGCCCATCCGCTGATCGCGCGCGCCAGGCCCCCCTGCGCCGGGGTCGCTGCAGGTGCCGCTGAAGCCCCACTCCATGCTTGCCTCCCAAGCCCCCCTCCTGATCTGGGCAGCCGTCGCCGTTGCCACCCTCGGCCTGCTGTTCCGTCCTTTCCGCATCCCCGAATATGTGTGGGCGCTGGGCGCTGCCGCCCTGTTGCCGTTGCTGGGCGCGGTGTCGCTGCACACCGCATGGGGCGCGGTGGCCGAAGGCCGCGACGTCTACCTGTTCCTGGTCGGCATGATGGTGCTGGCCGAACTGGCGCGGCGCGAAGGCCTGTTCGATTGGCTGGCGTTGTACGCGGTGCGGCATGCGGGCGGATCCGGGCGACGCCTGTTCGACCTGGTGTTCCTGGTCGGCACGCTGGTGACGGTGTTCCTGTCCAACGATGCAACGGCCGTAGTGCTGACGCCGGCGGTCTACGCCGCCTGCAAGGCGGCGCGCGCCAATCCCCTGCCCTACCTGTTCGTCTGTGCCTTCATCGCCAATGCGGCCAGCTTCGTGCTGCCCATTTCCAATCCGGCCAACCTGGTGGTGTACGGCCAGCACATGCCGCCGCTGCCGAGGTGGCTGGCGCAGTTCGCGCTGCCGTCGGCGGCGGCGATCGGTGCCACCTATCTGGTCCTGCGCTGGGTGCACCGGCGCGAGATCGCCCAGCCGCTGGTGGCCGCGCCGGCGCATCGCCCGTTGACCGACGGCGGCCGGCTGAGCGCACTGGGCGTGCTGTTCACCGGCACCGTGTTGC
Source organism: Stenotrophomonas maltophilia group sp. RNC7 (assembly GCF_030910085.1). NCBI lineage: Bacteria > Pseudomonadati > Pseudomonadota > Gammaproteobacteria > Lysobacterales > Lysobacteraceae > Stenotrophomonas > Stenotrophomonas maltophilia group sp. RNC7. The sequence goes on from NZ_JAVFVN010000888.1 coordinate 87,086, forward strand.
TGGTCACGTCCGCCTTGAACGGGCCATTGGGCCTGACCACGTTCTGCGCGGGCACGCTGAGTGTGGCAGTGGTGGCGATCCGCCAGCGGCGCAGCCCGCTGCCACTGCTGCGACACGTGTCCTGGGGCGTGCTGCCGCTGGTGGCGGGACTGTTCGTGCTGGTGGAAGCGGTGGCGCAGACCGGCGTCATCCAGAGCGCGGCCAGCGCGCTGCAGGCCGTGGCGCAGGCGTCTCCCCGCCAGGCCAGCTGGCTGGCCGGTGGCGCGGCTGCGCTGCTGAGCAACGTGGCCAACAATCTGCCGGTCGGCCTGGCCGCCGGTTCGCTGGGGCAGATGGCCGACCTGCCGGCGCAGACCCGTGCCGCATTGCTGGTCGGCGTGGATCTGGGACCCAACCTGTCGGTCACCGGTTCGCTGGCGACGATGCTGTGGCTGGTGGCGCTGCGCCGCGAGGGCGAGCATGTCAGCGCGCTCGACTTCCTGCGCGTCGGCGCGCTGGTGATGCCGCCGGCGTTGATCGGAGCATTGCTGCTGCTCTGATCGGCGCGCGAGCGGCATGCGCTTCTAGAAGGCCACCTGCAGGCGGGTGTTGAAGGTGGTGCCTTCATCCCTGCCCTGGCCGGTGCCGCTGCGGTTGCGGGTCTGCCAACGGATCGCCTCGAACATCACGCGGCTGAAGTCGTTGAGATACCAGTTCGCACCCAGCGTCCACGCGTGGCCGGTACCGCCACTGGGCAGCTCGGCATAGTCCACGTCCTCGTAGCGCCCCTTCAGTTCCCATGCCCCGGCGCCGCCGCGGGTGACCGGGTCAGCCACCTTCACCCGGCCCCAGGTGCCGGCCCTGCCCGAATAGGCCGGCCTTGCACCGGCCAGGAACCAGCCCGCCGAAATCGCCCAGGCCTGGTGGTCCAGATCGTAGCGCCCGCTGGCGTCGGCCCCGCGAAGGTTGCGCGTACCCCATTCGCCGGTCGCCCAGGCCGGCCCGAAGAAGCCTGCCAGTTCCGCGCCATAGGACGTGCTGCGCTCGGCGCCCAGCAGTGTGCCCGGCGCGATCTTGACCAGGTCGTTGAAGTGCCCGGCGATGGCCGAACTGCGGACGACGCCGCTGGCGCCTGCGGCGATCTCCTCGTGGAAGGCCCAGGCCCCCAGGTGCACCGTGACTGCGTCGTTGGCCACCGGGTTCCAGTGCACGCGCGTGGCCCAGGTCTGGCTGTCGTTGTCGGTGCCGGCGTTGTTGAGATCGTTGCCGGCCACCGACAGGCTGGCATGCCAGTCCTTGCCGTACACGCGCTCGGTCAGGCCGACACCGAACAGGCCACGCTGCGGCAGCATCAGCGTGCCGACCACGTTGCGGTCCTGGAACGGCGTGTTGGACGTGCTGCTGGAGCCGTCGATACCCCGGTCGTTGAGGCGGTTGCCCACGGTCAGGTCGGCCGGCAGCCCGAACAGGCGGTGGTCCACGGTGGCGTAGACCGACTTCCACGCCACCGCGTTGTCGGCGAAGTCACCTTCCACCGCCCAGCCGAGGATGCCGTAGCGGCCTTCGGCGCCCAGCCGCACCGAGCGGATCTCGGTACCGGAGATGTTGCGGTCACTCACTGACGATCCATCGGTGCTGGATGCGTCGACGAACAGGCGTCCGCGCGGACGGAACGCCACGGTGCCGTCGGCACTGCTGAACTCCGGTGCGCCCTTGGACCAGGTGACCTTGGGCGCCTTGGCCTGGCTGGATTCCAGTGCGGTGACGCGGGTGTCCAGCGCGGGGGGCTGCGTTGCGGCCGCCGCACCGGCGGTGCTGTGCCCGCCCTCCACGGCACGCAGGCGCGCCTCCAACTGCTGGATCTGCAGCGCCTGCTGCTGCACCAGGCGTGACAGCTCAGCCTGGCTCAGCGGCGCGGGCAGCGAAGACGTGGACTGGGCGCCAGCATGGCCACTGGCCAACAGCAGGCCGAGCGCGACCGACAGCGCTGCCGGTGGCAGCACGGTGGAATGGTTCATGGACTCTCTCTCCGGCCAGCCGGCCCCCTGGCCCGGCGCTGGCCTGTTGCGGTGGTGCGGGGGAAGATCGGGGGAGGAAGCGCGCGCCGCCGGATCGTCCCGGCGGCGCGGCAGGCGGGCTCAGCCCGGCCCGGTCAGCTGGTGGCCTGGGCCTGGGCGTTGGGACGCCAGGTGATCAGCTTGTTCTCGACCACGTCCAGCAGCGCGTCGATGACCAGCACGAAGGCGGCCAGGATGATGATGCCGGCAAACACACCGACGGCGTTGAAGTTGCCTTCTGCCTGCGCGATCAGGTAGCCCAGGCCCGCCGAGGCGCCGAGGTACTCACCGATGATCGCGCCGACCACGGCGAAGCCCACCGAGGTGCGCAGCGAGGACAGGATCCAGCTGGCTGCTGCCGGGAAGTAGACATGGCGTAGCAGGTCGCTGCGGCTTGCGCCCAGGATGCGGGCATTGGCCAGTACCACCGGATTCACCTCGCGTACGCCCTGCATGGCATTGAAGAACGTGGTGAAGAACACCAGGGTGACCGCCAGCGCCACCTTCGACCACAGGCCCAGCCCCAGCCACAACACGAAAATCGGGGCCAGCACCACGCGCGGAATTGCGTTGAAGCCTTTGATGAAGGGATCGAGGATGCGCGCCGAGCGGCGGCTCAGGCCCAACCAGACACCGCCGGCCACGCCCAGGCCGGTGCCGATGATGTAGCCCAGCGCGGTTTCGGTCAGGGTGATGTAGACGTGCTGGTAGAACGACGTATCGGACAGCCAGGTCCAGGCCTGCTGCACGATCGCCGTTGGCGAGGGGAAGAAGAACGGATCGATCACGCCCAGCGCGATGCCGCCTTCCCAGCCGCCGAACACGGCGACTACCAGGGCCAGCTGGATGAACTTGTCAGTCTTGGCGTGCATAGCTCTTCTCCACTTCGCCGCGCAGGCAGGCCCAGATGTCGCGGTACAGGTCGGTGAAACGGTCATCCAGCTTGATCTCGGCCACATTGCGCGGACGCTCCAGATCCACGTCGAAGCTGCGCACGACACGGCTGGCTGGGCCGGAGGACAGCACCACCACGCGGTCCCCCAGGGCGATGGCTTCTTCCAGGTCGTGGGTGATCAGGATCACCGAGCGCCGGTCCTCCTGCCACAGGCGCAGCAGTTCGTTCTGCATCAGGTGCCGGGTGTGGATGTCCAGCGCCGAGAAAGGTTCGTCCATCAGGATCACCTTCGGCTCGACGATCAGCGCCTGCGCCATCTGCACGCGCTTGCGCTGGCCACCGGACAACTGGTGCGGATAGCGGTGCTCGAAACCGGCCAGGCCGACCTTGGCCAGCCACGCGTTGGCCTTGGCCTTGCGTTCGGCTTCGGGCACACCACGGAAGCGCAGGCCGAGCTCAACGTTCTGGTAAGCCGTCTTCCACGGCAGCAGCGCGTCCTGCTGGAACAGGTAGCCGACCGACTTCTGGACGCCGCTGACGGCGCGGCCATCGATGCTGACCTGGCCGGACGACGGCTTCAGCAGGCCCGCCACGGAATTGAGGATGGTGCTCTTGCCGCAGCCGGTCGGCCCGACGATGGCAAGGAACTCGCCGTCCCCCACCTGGATGTCGACATCACGGACGGCGGTGAATTCGCCGAAGGACATGGTCACCTTTTTGATGGCGACCATGGTCTGTGCAGGCTCCAGCTGCGGTGCACCATTGAACTGGCGCACGGTGGCATTGAGGGCCATGGGGTTACCTCCGCTTACGGTTGGGCAGCCGGCGCCGCAGCGTTGGCACGCTCGACGAAGGCATTGGTGTAGGTGCGGGACAGATCGATGTCGGCCTTGGCCACATCCGTATTGAACTCGCGCAGCACCTTCAACGGCGTTTCCAGATCAGCCGGCGTGAAATGACCGTCGCGGGTGAATATCGCGCGGGCGTTCTCCACCGCGCGCGCATAGGTGGCGCGGTCGCCAGAAACGTAGCTGTCCGGCAGCGCCGCAACGATGTCTTCAGCACTGTTGTCGGCGATGAACTTCAACGCCATCTGTTCGGCGCGGGCGATCTTCTCGGCCGCTTCGGGGCGCTTGTCCAGGAAGCTCTGGTTGGCGTACATCACCGAGGTCGGGTACAGGCCGCCATAGACCTGGCGGGCGCCGTCATCGCTGCGCGCGTCGAGGAGGATCCTGCCGACCTTGCGCTCGGTGATCAGGGTGGCGGCCGGGTCGTAGTTGACCAGCAGGTCGATCTTGCCCTGCTCCAGCGCGGCCACCGCAGCGGCGCCCGAGCCGACGCCGATCAGCGAGACACTGTCGACGGGGATATCGTGCTGAGCGAGGAAGTGACGGACGAAGAAGTCCGACGATGAGCCCGGCGCGGTGATCCCGACCTTCTGGCCCTTGATGGTTTCCGGCCGTGCCGGATCGAAGCTGGCATCCTCGCGGCCGGCCATCACCAGGCCGGAGTTGCGCGAGAGCAGCACGAAGGCCACCACGTCCTTGCCCTTGGCCTGCATCTGGATGGTGTGGTCGTAGAAGCCGACGGCCACGTCGGTGGAATTGGCCACCAGCGCCTGCAATACCTTGGAGCCGCCCTGGGCGAAGTTCTCGGTCTTCACCTGCAGGCCGACGTCCTTGAAGTACCCCTTGGCGTCGGCGATGAAGAACGGCAGGTTGTTGAGGTTGTAGGAGCCGACGCTGATGCGTACCGGTGCATTGTCACCACCGACGGCGGATGCGCCTTCGGTGCGCCCGCTGTTGCTGCATCCGGCCGCGGCCAGACCAGCCGCGCACAGCGCGGCCATCAAGAACTGCTTGTACATCATCCCTCCCAGGAGTGAAGCATCTACGTTGTAATGGCGGGCATGCGCACCTGCGCCGGCCCGTCCGGGTTCAGATCATGCCGCTGACGTCCATTGGCGGGCTTGGGTGGAACCGGCCACGGCAAGTGCTGGCGTGGTGGCAAACACGCGTCCTTCGAACAGCCGGCGTGCGGTGCGCACGACGCTGGCAACGACCGGCGCGTCCTGCGAGCTGCGACTGAGGCCCACCTCCAGGGCCCCGCTCGGATGTTCGAGGGTAATGCTGCCGGGAACGGACAGGCATCCGACCAAAGTGTGGGCCAGCGTGCCCGGCGTAACGGCGGCGGTGGCCAGGCCGACCGCGCCGGTAATGGCCAGCGCGGTGTGGCATTGGTGTGGCATGAAATAGCGCACCTGCAGATCGCCCCCATGTTGCGGCGCCGACAGCAACACCGGCTTGGGGATGACCTTGTTGCCGGCGTCGGCGATGCCCATGCGGGCGCCCGCCTCGATGCGCAGCGCTTCCAGCCGGCGCATGAATACCGCGTCCGCGTTCAGTTCGGCGGGCGGGGTATCGCCGTGCACGCCCAGGTCCTCGGCACGCACCAGCATCATCGGCATAGCGCAGTCCACCAGGCTGACCGGCACACCATCGATGGTCTCCTGCGCGTGGCCGCTGGGCAGCAGCTTGCCGGTGCGGGCGCCTGCCGCATCAAGGAAAGCGAGCCTGACCGGCGAGGCCGAGCCCGGCGCGCCGGCAATTCGCGTGTCACCTCGGTACACCACGTTGCCGCCGGGCGTTTCCACCGTGGCGATGATCAGCTTGCCGGTGTTGACGTTGTGGATGCGCACCTCGGTCTGCGGATCCTGCGCCTGCACCAGCCCACGCTCGATGGCATACGGGCCTACGGCCGCCAGCATGTTGCCGCAGTTCGGCGAGGTATCCACCACCTGCTGCTCTACCCGTACCTGGGCGAACAGGTAGTCGACATCGGCGTCCGGACGGCTGGAGCGGTCGATGATCGCCACCTTGCTGGTCAGCGCGTTGCCACCGCCGATGCCGTCGATCTGCAACGGATGGCCCGAGCCCATCACTTCCAGCAGCAGGCGATCGCGTTCAGCGATGTCCATCGGAAGGTCGCTGGCCAGGAAGAACGGGCCTTTGGAGGTGCCGCCGCGCATGAGGACGCAGGGAATGCTGAGCAGATCGTTGGACATACGTGTGCTAGATTGATGCGTATAGGGGATGAATGACCCCTCTGTGATTCGATACTGGCATGGCCCCAATTGATCTGTGAATTGCTGATTTTTGGATGATTGATACCCCATGAGCATCAATTGCGAAATCCTGGATCTACGCGCCTTCCTGCTGGTCTCGGAGACCCGCAGCTTCCATCGCGCCGCGGAAATCCTGCACGTCTCCCAGCCGGCACTCAGCCGCCGCATCCAGAAACTGGAGCAGGCGGTGGGGTCGCCGCTGCTGGAGCGCACCACGCGCAGCGTCAGTACCACCGCTGTCGGCGAGAACCTGCTGCCGCTGGTGCGCCGCATGCTGGAGGAATTCGATGGATCACTGTTCTCGCTGCGCGGCCGCGAAGACACCCGCGGCGCTACCGTGACCATCGCCTGCCTGCCGACGGCGGCGTTCTACTTCCTGCCCAGCGTGATGGCGCGTTTCCACGAAGCGCACCCGAACGTGCGCTTCCGCATCCTGGATATCCCGGCGACGGAGGGTCTGCAGGCAGTGGAACGTGGCGAAGTCGAGTTCGGCATCAACTTCATGGGCGCCAACGATCCGAATCTCGACTTCGACGTACTGGCTGAGGACCCCTTCGTCCTCGCCTGCCGACGCGATCATCCGCTGGCCCGCAAGCGCAAGGTGGAATGGGCTGATCTGGCCGAGCACCAGCTGATCACCGTGCATCGCACCAGCGGCAACCGCACGCTGCTGGACGGCGCGCTGGCGCGCGAGAACCTCAAGTTGAGCTGGCACTATGAAGTGACCCACCTGTCGACGTCACTGGGCATGGTCGAGGCGGGCATCGGCGTGTCGGTGCTGCCAAAGATGGCCACGCCGGACGGGGATCACGCCACCCTGGTGACACGCGCGATCGGCAACCCGGTGGTGTCACGCACGATCGGCATCGTCCGCCGCCGCGGCGCCCTGCTCTCGCCCACGGCGGAGCGATTCCTGCAGATGCTGATGAGCCAGTGGCGCGGGGAGGCGTGAGCAACTGCGCGGTTCACGCGCCTATGCGTTCCGGCGCGCCAGACGCTGGCAGGGCCGCCCTTCATGACGAAGCCGCGAAGATCGACGCAATACCTGCAAGCGATCCCACGGCCCCCCATGAGAGCGTGGCGAATGCAGTCAGCAGCACCTTCCGGTGGACGACCTGCGCTTCGTTCTGGGCCTCCGGCCGCCGCGCATAGGGCCTGGAGAAACCCAGGAGTTCGCCGGTGACTGTCAGCGCCCCCATGAAGATCAGTGCGGTCACGCAGAAGCCAAAAATGGAACCAACGAGGGCCACATGCTGGGCATCGCCAATAGCCGGCTGAGTGCCGGCCAAACCCTCTACAAGCTGGCCCGTCCACCGTGCGGGCAGCCAGGCCAGGGCGGCGACAATGCTGAAGTGACTGGCCACGTTGATCCAGAACCAGGATGTGGTCTTCATGACGTCAGCGTTTCCGGTGGTGGCCAGTGGTGGGCATCGTGACGCCTGCGTCAGCCCCGCACAACCCTGCATGGGGAAGCCGGCCAGCGGCCGGCACTACCAGTTCAATCAGCCTGCGGTTTCCAGCCCCTTGCCTGCCGCATCCATCCGCAGCGAGGCCAGGTATCGGCCGTACTTGCCGACGAAGATGCCGGTGAATCCGCCTGCCAGCAGCAGGTAGGCGGCATTGAAACCAGCATTGGCGGACAGCGACGGCGACACCGCAAATGCGACTTCGAACCCGTACTTCACCAGGAAAGTGATCAACAGCAGCGGCAGCAGGCTGAAATCCGCGTTGCGCCAGAGCTTGCCGGTACTGCGGTCCAGCGTCAGCTTCAACCGATTCAGCAGCAGCCAGGCAAGCGCGGCGCCCGTGGCGATGCCGGCCAGCCATTCGCTCCAGGCGCTCAGCGACGCGCCGAAGCGATGACTGACCGACCACGCACCCCAGACGGCGAACAAGGCGGGTACGATCGCCAGCTTCTGCAGCGAGGTCTCGGCCGGCTTCATGGCGGCGATGCCACGGGTGACCAGGAAGGCCAGGAGCAGCCAGACCCAGATCGGCGTCTGCGAGGCGAGGTGCTGAAGCATGCTCATGAGCGGTCCCCTTGGTGAGTGGTGGCGAGGTTCCCTCGCCTTGGCGCTCACTATTCGCTTCCGCCCGGGTTGCAGCCAGTGACAGCTGTCAGCCATCGCGGGTTACGCCGAGGCGCGCCCGCCCTGCCCTCACCCGGCCGGGCACATGCCGTTAACGGCCCGGCCCTATGCTGGGGCCTCATTGGAGACCTGCGAGGTAAAAACCATGACCAAGCTGCACGCACTGATGCTGGCCGGCGGCCTGCTCGCGCTGAGCCCGCTGGCCTCGGCCGAGACCGTGAATCTGACCAACAGCGCCGAGGGCGCCAACCGCGATGCCGGTATCACTGCGGTCAAGAAGAAACTGCAGGACGCGTGTACCGAGCGCAAGGGCTCGCCCGATGCTGCCTCGTTCGAGGTGGTCTTCGAGAAGACCAGCCCGAACCCGAACGTACCCAAGCCGTACTACGTGGACGGCAGGATGAAGTGCGACCTGCCGGGCTGAGGCGATTCAACCACCGGTGCCGGAAATGCGCCGCCGGTACTGCGCCATCCACTCCAGCGACGGCGCAACACCGCCGAACGGGAAGAAGTGCGGGCTGACCGGGCCATGGGCGCTGGTCAGCCCCTTCACCAGGCGGTCAACGAACACCTCCGGCCCCGCCGTTCCCAGCAGCCGGCCGATCGAGATGCCATACCGGGCCAACATCGATGCACTGGCGCCCACGCCGCACATCGCGGCGTAGCGCATCAGCCGGGGGATGCTTGCCGGCCCCGGAACCCCGACCAGCACCGGAGCCGTGATGCCACGCGCGCGCAGTGCATCCAGCCAGGCCAGCACGGTATCGGCATCGAAGGCGAACTGGGTGACGACCAAGGGGGCCATGCCACGTGCTTCGATGGCCTGGCATTTTCCCTCCAGCGCCTGCCAGCGTTCGTCACTGCTCATTACAGGATGCCCTTCCGGGTGCCCGCCGATAGCAACGACCTTGATGCCGGATTGCTCCAGAACACCGGTCTGGATGATCGAAGCACTGTCGGCAAACGGTCCGACAGGCGTGGCCAAGTCGCCCGCGATCAGCAGGCAACGCGCGACCCTGGCTTCGCTGGCGGCACGCTGCAGAAAGCGTTCAAGCGCTGCGCGTGACCCGACGCGCCGCGCAGACAGATGCGGCATCGGCTCGAATCCGAGCGCGCGCACCGTGCGCGCGGCGGCCAGTCGGGCGTCGTCATCCTCGCTGGCCAGCCAGGGAATGGAGATGACGGTACCGCACGGGATCCGATCCGCCTCGGCGCACAGCGCGGGCATGGCCTTCGCACTGACTTCCAGTGAAAAGGCGTTGATGAAGGCGTCCGCCCGCAGTGACAGGCCTGCAGGCATCAACGCGCTCCGCCCACATTGCCGGCAAGCGGCGAGCTGTTACGGGCCAGTTCGATGAAGGCCTGCAGGTAGTCGATGCCGGTATCGGCCTCGCGCGCACCCAGATAGATCTGCTTGGGAATGCCCTTGGCGCCCAGGCGCACCGGCACCACGTCCATGCGCGCGGCGTACTCCTCAACCAGCCAGCGCGGCATGGCGGCCACGCCGCGGCCGCTGGCCACCATCTGCATCATGATGTCGGTGGTTTCGATGGCCTTGTGGCGCCGCGGCGTGATGCCGGCCGGCAGCAGGAACTGGTTGTAGATGTCCAGGCGCTCGAACGGCACCGGGTAGCTGATCAGCACTTCCTGGCTGAGCTGGCGCGGCTTTACGTGGTTCACCTTGGCCAGGGCGTGGTTGCTGGCCACCACCAGCACCTGCTCGTAGTCGAACACCGGGATGAACTTCAGGCCCGGCTTCAGCAGCGGGTCGGGGGTGACCAGCAGGTCGATCTCGTAGCCGAACAGCGCGCCGATACCGCCGAACTGGAACTTCTGCTTGACGTCCACGTCCACATCCGGCCACGCGGCCAGATACGGCGAGACGATCTTCAGCAGCCACTGGTAGCAGGGATGGCATTCCATGCCGATGCGCAGCGCGCCACGCTCGCCCTGTGCGAACTGGCCCAGCCGCTCCTCGGCCAGGTCCAGCTGTGGCAGCACCCGGTTGGCGACTGCCAGCAGATATTGCCCGGCCTGGGTCAGCCGCAGGCTTCGGCCTTCGCGCAGCCAGACATCGGTACCCAGCTGCTGCTCCAGCTTCTTCATGCTGTGGCTGAGCGCCGACTGGGTCAGGTTGAGCACGCCGGCAGCAGCGGTGAGCGAGCCCTGCAGCTCGACCTGCTGCACGATGCTGAGGTGAATCCGCTCCAGCATGATGATGAATCTCGCTCATGGATTGGTGAAGTAATACCATTTTACGTCATGGAAGGCACTGACTAGGATCGGGTCATGCTTTCACCTGCCCGCCCCCTTCGAATCGTCGCCGTCTCCGGCGGATTGCAACGCCCTTCCAGGGCCGCCACGCTGGCCGAGCATCTGCTGGGCCTGATCGGCGAGGACATCCATTGCGAGCAACACCTGATCGAACTGGGCGAGCTGGCGCCGCAGCTGGCCGGCGCACTGTGGCGCTCACAGGTGTCCGACGCTGTGGAGCGGCAGCTGGTTGCTGTTGAACAGGCCGATGTACTGGTGGTGGCAACGCCGGTCTACCGGGGTTCGTACACGGGGCTGTTCAAGCACTTCTTCGACTTCATCCACCAGGACGCACTGGTCGACACCCCCATCCTTCTGGCCGCCACCGGTGGCAGCGAGCGCCACTCGCTGGTGATCGACCATCAGCTGCGCCCGCTCTTCAGCTTCTTCCAGGCGCGCACCCTGCCACTGGGTATCTACGCCACCGATCGCGATTTCGCCGACGGCCGCGTGCACAGCGACGCCCTGATCGAGCGGGCGCGACTGGCGGTACGGCGGGCCATGCCGCTGCTGGCGCTGCCCCGCCATCGTGCCACCGCCCTTGAGACCGCCGCAGCTCTTTGAATGCCGGATGCCCTCGCCCGCATCCGGGTGCCACCCCGCAACACGGAACGCCGCCCATGACGACCGACACCTTCACCTTCAGCATCACGCGCATCCCCTTCAACGAGGATTACCAGCCGGCCGAAGGCACGCGCATCACCACCAACTTCGCCAACCTGGCGCGCGGCGCGTCCCGGCAGGAAAACCTGCGCAACACCATCCGCATGATCAACAACCGCTTCAATGATCTGGCGCATTGGGACAACCCAAGCGCCGATCGCTACGCGGTCGAGCTCGACATCATCTCGGTGGAGATGCACATCGACGGCGCCGACGGCAGCGATCCTTTCCCGTTGATCGAAGTGTTGCGCCCGACCATCGTTGACACGCACACCGGCGCGCGCACCGAAGGCATCGTCGGCAACAACTTCTCGTCCTATGTCCGTGACTACGACTTCAGCGTCGTGCTGCCGGCCAGCAACGAAGGCAAGGACACCTTCCGCCTTCCGGAGGGCTTTGGCGACCTGCACGGCAAGCTGTTCCAGCACTTCCTGGAGTCTGACGCCTACCGTGCCAACTTCAGCAAGGGGCCGGTGATCTGCATCAGTGTTTCCAGCAGCAGGACCTACCACCGCACCGAGAACCATCACCCGATCCTGGGCGTGGAATACCGCCAGGGTAAGTTCTCCCCCACCGACCAGTACTTCGACAAGATGGGCCTGCGGGTGCGCTATTTCATGCCACCGGGCAGCGTCGCACCGCTGGCGTTCTACTTCCAGGGCGACCTGCTGGGCGATTACTCGAACCTGGAACTGATCGGCACCATCAGCACGATGGAGGCCTTCCAGAAGATCTACCGCCCGGAGATCTACAACGCCAACTCCGTGGCCGGCAAGGTCTACCAGCCCAGCCTGAAGCACCAGGACTACTCCTCCACCCGCATCGTCTACGACCGCGAAGAGCGCAGCCAGTTGGCCATCAAGCAGGGCCGGTTCACCGAAGAGCACTTCATCAAGCCATACCGCGCCGTGCTTGAGCAGTGGGCCGCCCGCTGATCCATCAAACTTCCATTCTCCCCCAGGACACACGACACAATGCCGACGAAGACGCTGCTCCCCACCTCCACTGCAGGCAGCCTGCCCAAGCCTTCCTGGCTGGCCGAGCCCGAGAAGCTCTGGTCACCGTGGAAGCTGCAGGACGAAGCCCTGGTTGAAGGCAAGCGGGATGCGCTGCGCCTGTCGCTGCAGGAACAACAGCATGCCGGCATTGATATCGTCAGCGACGGCGAGCAGACCCGGCAGCACTTCGTTACCACCTTCATCGAACACCTCAGCGGCGTTGATTTCGAGAAGCGCGAGACCGTGCGCATCCGCAACCGCTACGATGCCAGCGTGCCGACCGTGGTCGGCGCAGTGAGCCGTCCGAAGCCGGTGTTCGTGGAGGATGCGAAGTTCCTGCGCCGCCAGACCACGCAGCCGATCAAGTGGGCGCTGCCCGGCCCGATGACGATGATCGATACCCTGTACGACGCGCATTACAGGAGCCGCGAGAAACTGGCCTGGGAGTTCGCGAAGATCCTCAACGAGGAGGCGAAGGAGCTGGAGGCCGCCGGCGTTGACATCATCCAGTTCGATGAGCCGGCCTTCAACGTGTTCTTCGACGAAGTGAACGACTGGGGCGTGGCCGCGCTGGAGCGTGCGATCGAAGGACTGAAGTGCGAGACCGCCGTGCACATCTGCTACGGCTACGGCATCAAGGCCAACACCGACTGGAAGCAGACGCTGGGATCGGAATGGCGCCAGTATGAAGAATCGTTCCCCAAGCTGCAGACCTCCAACCTCGACATCATCTCGCTGGAATGCCAGAACTCGCACGTGCCGATGGACCTGATCGAGCTGGTGCGTGGCAAGAAGGTGATGGTCGGTGCCATCGACGTGGCCTGCAACACGGTGGAATCGGCGGAGGATGTGGCCCACACCCTGCGCAGGGCGCTGCAGTTCGTGGATGCCGACAAGCTCTACCCGAGCACCAACTGTGGCATGGCGCCGCTGGCGCGCGATGTGGCCAGGGGCAAGCTGCGCGCACTCAGCGCGGGGGCGAGGATCGTGCGCGAGGAACTCTCGGCATAAGCCTGGCCGGGGAGGCATTGCCGTTCGAATGCCGGCTTGACGGAGCCTGCCCGGGTATCGACCAGGCTCCACCTCGCCCCTGCAGCTCCGGCCGGGTCTTCATCGCGGGCTGTCGCGGCGTCAGTGCCTGTTTGATCCGTACCACCTCACCCGCCCCAGCCTCGGCCAGCCGGCGGGCCTGCTGCCGTTGTTCCCGCGAAAGTGCGGGCGACGGCGCAGCCTTTGATTCCGGCGCCACGTCCACCAGGCGTGCCACCGCCTCGCGCAGCCGCAGCTGTGGGCAAAGCCGCGCGGCACACCAGCGCTCGGCGTAGCGCCTGGCCTGCCGCACATTCGTGGCGGCCACCACCTTGGTCTGGGACATCTTGCGTGCGTCCAGGTACACCCGGAACCCGAGCACGGCATGCGGCACGATGTTGGCTACGGAACGCCCGTTCCACCACAGGTCCCAGCGCTCGCCGCTCTGCACCCAGCCCGAGGGCCGGCGGGCTATCATGAAATCGGGAGCGCTGGAGGGCGAATGCATGGCCGTAAGAATACGGTCGGCCGTCGCATGGACTGAGATTGCGGAGTGGCGCTGGCAACCTCACAACGCATCTGCCGCAGTGAAGCCCTCTTTACCACTCCCCTCTTTACCACTCTGGGCCGAGCAGTTTCTCCACCTCGGTTTCGAGCCTCTTGGCGGCTTCCTCCTGCGAGGCCACCTTGATGCACAGCCCGGACTGGGCGGGCCCGAGGGTCAACCGGTAACGGTTGATGGTGCCGCCGCCGTCGCCATCCAGTTCCACCCGGGGCACCCCGGTTCGGCCATTGGCGTTGAAGGTCCAGTCCTGGTAGTCGAACATCGTTGAGTCCACCGCAACGCCCTGAATGGCTCCCACCTTATGCGGGGAGGTGGTGAAGAGCGCCGAAGAAACGTTCGTGGAGCGTGGTTACCGGGCACGCCACACGATCATGCGCTGGGTGGTGATGCAGACCAGCAGGATTCCGCGGTTTCCACCGGACATCGAGGCGCGCCTGACACCGGACGCCGGTGATCCCTGTGTCCGCGACGCTTCGATGAATCCACTGGACCTGCACTGACCCATCAATGCAGCGGCACCTTCAGCACCGAAGGCGCGTTGGCCGGCGAGCTGAAGGTGACCGCACCGCCGAGCTGGCTGATGCCCGCATAGCGCAGGTCCACGGTATCGACCACCAGGGTCAGCCGGCTGCCGGTCGGTAGGTTCCAGCTGCTGGCTTCCAGGCGAAGATCGATGGTTCTCGGCTGGCCGGGCGTGGCACCGCGCAGGGTGTACGGCTTGTGGCTGATCAGCTGGCCGTTGCCCAGCATATCCTCGGCATACAGGTAGGCATACAGCGTGGTGTTGGCGCGCGTGGGCGTCACCGTCAGCCGCACTTCCGGTGCGCCATCCAGGCGGCGTGCACTCCAGTAGATCGGGCCTTGCCAGACGCCTGCGGCGTTGCGGCCAACGAACGGCACATAGGCGCCGGGCGGCAGGTTGAACATCTGCAGCGCGCCGGACGCCATCACCACGCCGGAGTTGGCGGCAGTCAGCAGGCCGCTGCCGATCCGGTAGTTCCAACCGGTGCCGCCACCGCTCTCGGCCAGCCCTCCGGTGGGCAGCAGCAGCCCGGTCGGCGCGGTCAGCCCGTAGCTTACGGCGCCGGTAGAGGTGGCCTGCCAGTCCGGATAACGGCTCCAGCTGCCCTTCTGCGACTTCAACTGCACCGCCGGCTGGCGGTCGATGCCATTGGCCACGCCCTTGAGGTAGTGGTCGAACCAGTCGCCCACCACGGCATAGACTTCATTGGGAATGCCGAGCGCACCGAAGGCTTCGTTGAGGGCGTGGTCGCCATGGCGCAGCTGCAACTGCTTGGGTCCCTTCAGGCGGGTAAAGAAGTCGACCAGCTGGCCCGGCGGGAACAGGCTGTCGTTGAAGGCGTTGGCGAGGAATACCGCGGGTTGGTTGGCATTGATCTCATCAAGGCTGCTGGCCGGGCTGCGCTGTGCCGCTACCGGCAGCAGCGAGTCCACCGCCCCCTGGTAGTTGCCGACCAGCACATTGCGGTTGATGGTGGTCAGCTCCGCTCCGGGGCGGCCAGTCGCCAGGCCCGCTGCCACCAGCAGGGCGATGCCCTGTGCGCTGGGCGTGTCATGGCTGTAGAGCGACGCCTGCAGGTCGGCCCAGCCGCTCAGCGCGGCAACGGCCTTGATGCGCGGATCGCGTGCCGCCGCCAGCAGGCTGGTGCCGGCCCCGTAGGAGATGCCAGAGACACCGATCCTGGCCGGATCGGCCCGGGTGTTGGCCAGCGCCCAGTCGATCAGGGCACTGACGTCTTCGACCGTGGCGGGCCCGGCGATGTCGATGCTGCCGCCGGACTCCCAGAAGCCGCGCGAGCTGTAGCTGATGACCACATAGCCGCGCTGCGCCAGCGACTGTGCCACGCCCACGTACTCCACGCTGGGCACTGCCCAGCTGCTGGGCATCACCAGCAGCGGATAGCGGCCACTGCCGGCATCCTGGGGTTCGATGACGAAGGCCCCGAGGGGCGTGCCATCCCAGCTGGGGATGGTGCGATGGGTGGTCTTGACCGTGGCCGCCAGGGCCGCGGGCGCCAGCCCGGTCAGCAGGATCAACAGCAGCAGAACCTTGCGCATCGTTGTCTCTCCCCGTCGGTGGTGGTGCAACGGATCGGACCGTACCAGTGCGAATGGTGGCTGGCACCTTGCGACGCAACATGCCGCAAAGCGCGCCTTGCTATGCTTCGAGGCACTGCGGGCCCTCCGCAGTCTCCCATCAAAGCAAGGACGCCCCCGATGCACAGGATGCTCGTCGCAGGCACGCTCTCCAGCGTCGCCTGTCTGTTCGCCCCTTCAGTGTTGGCGGAAGATGCCCCCGAACCGGCCAACGACTGCGCGGAGATTGCGCGACTGATGGCCAACGACGACTTTGCGGCACTCGACGCGATGGCCGCGCGTTTCCGCAAGGGCGAGCTCAACGCCGCCGGCCAATCCCGGCTCGGCCGTTTCTACATCTGCATGTCGCGTGCAATCGGCACGTCGCGGCAGGAGGTTCAAGCCTGGAATGACTGGTCTGCATGGGCGGCGCGCTGGGTTCAGCACGCGCCGAAGTCTGCGGCGGCCCACCTGATCACCGCACGGATTCCACTCAACCTGGCCTGGAGCTACCGCGGCAACGGTTACGCCAACACCGTCAACGCCGAAGACTGGGCACAGTTCCATGAGTACAACGCGGTTTCGCGGGCCTACCTGCAATCGCATGAGGATGTTGCCGGCGGCGACCCGTTCTGGCACGAAATGAACGTGCTGATCGCGCTGCGCGAAAGCGCGGATGACGACGAAATGCTGGCGCTCGTTGATCGCGCAGCGAAGGCCTTCCCCGACTACGAACCACTGCACCTCATTGCCATGGAGTACTTCACGCCGGCCTGGGGTGGCAGCGCGCAGAAGATGGGAGCCTTCGCGCGGCACTCGATGGCCAGTGCACCAAAGAAGAAGGGGGCCATGCGCTACGCACGGCTGTACTGGTCGGCCACCGAATATTCGCCCGATCACTTCCGCGCAGCGAAGCCCGATTGGCCGCTGATGCGCCAGGGGCTGGACGAAATCGCCCAGCAGTACCCGACCATCGACAACCTGGAATCGATCGTCCGCTATGCCTGCCTGGCACGCGACGGCGACGCACTGGTCCGCTGGAATCGTTTGTGGTTGAGCCGCGCCGGTTTCGACGAGGCGGCCATTGCGCACTCGACCGAGCAAAGCAAGGCCGCATGCCTGGCGCCGGACGAAGAACAGGAAACATTCCTGTAGCGCCCGCCGCCGCAGGCCCAGGGGCGCAGCTGGCAGGCCTGCCAGGCGCCTAGCACGCGCGCGTGTCATCCACGCGCCGCGTGATCTGACATATCACCAGTGCTTGCGCATGATCACAGCTTCGCCCTTTCGTCATTGACCACAAGGCGCCAGCTTGTGACGCTTATGACACCGCAGGGCTGATGGCCCAACAACGCGGCCAGGTTCCACCGCAATCCGCAGCACCCGTCTCCGCAGCATCTCCGCATGTCCTCGCCCCGGCCAGGTCGTGACGGGCGGCTGCGCCCTGAATCTTCTGCTGGAGAATCGAAATGCGCTTTGCAAGCTTTGTCTTTGCTTTCGTACTCAGTGCTTTTGCCGGTGCTGCACAGGCCCAGGTGGTCACCCTCAACAAGGGCGGCTTCGTGCTGACCTACGACTGCAGCATCCACAGCGCCACCCGCTACGAGTACACGCTTACCGCCGATACCGGTTCGGCCGCACGGCCGTCCAGCTTCTACAAGGACCCGGACCTGCCGGCCGGTTGCCTGGGCCAGACCAGCACCGCGTCCTACGCCAGCATCAGATCCGGCTATGACCGTGGCCATCTGGTCACGTCCAACCACATGGACTACGACGCGACCTACATCCGCCGCGCCAACTACATGACCAACATCGTGCCGCAGGTGTCCAGCTTCAACCAGGGCATCTGGGTGAAGGCCGAGAACGTGGCCGAGTGCTACCGCGACATCGCACCAGTGGACGTCTACGGTGGCGTGGTCTACGGCGACGCCGCCAACGATTACTTCCTGGCCAGCCATGGCATCCCGACCCCGGAGTTCTTCTGGAAGACGATCATCACCCGTGACCCGAACACCGGAACCGCCAAGGCGATCAGCTGGATCATTCCCAACGAGGCCAACCTGGGCAGCCTGGACAACTACCTGGTGACGATTGCCGATCTGGAGGAGCTGCTGGGCGCCAGCTATGTGGCGATCAACGCACCGACCTCGCTGAAGAACATGCTGCCTGCCAGCACCTGGCCGCAGCCGGCGGGCTGTGATCTGGGCTGATCGGCCTGCCGGGAATGCGTGGCACCCGGTCCGGGTGCCAGGCAAGGATGGCTGTGGGAAAATGACGGGCAATTGCACCACCGCATTGCGCCCTGGAGTTGTAGATGCCCCTTTTCCCCTTCGATGCCGTGCTGTTCGACTGCGACGGCGTACTGGTCGATTCCGAGCCGCTGGTGGCCCGCGTGCTCTCGGAAATGCTGACCGCACGCGGCTGGCCGCTGACGCCTGCGCAGGCCGGCGAGGTCTTCCTGGGCCAATCCGTGGCCCATCTGGCCGGGCTGATCGCAGAGCGCACCGGCAAGCCGTTCACCGAGGAATGGCTGGAGGAGTTCCGCCAGCAGCGCAACCGGGCGCTGGAACGGGATCTGGAGCCGATCCGGGGGGCACCCGAGGCCGTGCGTGCGATCGCCGCAGCGACCGGTGGCCGCATTGCCTGCGCGTCCGGTGCCGACCTGATCAAGGTGAAACTGCAGCTGGGCAAGGTCGGCATCCTCGATGCATTCGGCGACCACGTCTACAGCGGCCAGGACATGCCGAACACCAAGCCGCACCCGGACGTCTACCTGGCGGCCGCTGCCGCGCTGGGTGTGGATCCGAAGCGCTGCGCGGTCATTGAAGACACCGTGACCGGCGCGACCGCCGGCGTCGCGGCGGGTGCAACCGTGTTTGGCTTCAGCGAGGGCGGCCCGCACCACAGCACGCCGGAGGCCCTGCGCGCTGCGGGTGCGAAGGTGATCTTCCAGCGCATGGACCAGCTGCCGGCATTGCTGGCGGCCTACGCCGCCGACGCTGCTGCCTGAGGCGGCCTCAGCCTGCAGCGCCCAGCGTGGCGCTGCGGCGTGTCCCGGTGTAATGCAGCACGAACAGGTACAGGCCAGTGAACAGCTGCAGGAACAATGGCGGCAGCGGCGAATAGGTGATCCACGCTGCCGGCTCGCCCTGCCCCAGCCCGCGAGCGGCGAAATTGGCGATCACCGCCAGGGTAAAGACGATCGAGGTCCAGCGATGCACGGGCCGCGCCCAGCCACCCCGGCTCATTGACGGCGCCTCGCTTCGGAGCGGGCTTCGATCATCTTCCAGCCATTGCCGGACGGGTCACGGAATCCGGCATCGATGGCGCCATAGCGTTCGACCGGCTCCTGGGTGAACTCGACGCCCCGTGCCAGCCATTGCGTATAGCGCGCCCGACAGTCATCGACGGCCAGCACCAGCGGCGGCATTGCGCCTTTCGCCACCAGCTGCTGCAGTGCCTGCGCGGTGGCCGCGTCGTGTGTGGGCGGGCCCGGAACGAACAGCCCCAGCTGGAATCCGTCCTGGTCGGGGCTGCGTACCGTCAGCCAACGGTAGCTGCCATTGCGCACATCGGTGTGCACTTCGAAACCGAGCATGCCGACGTAGAACGCGAGCGCTTCATCCTGGTCGCGCACATAGAGGCCGACCGTGTTCACAGTGTTTGTCATGGGACCTCCCTCACGTGGGATCCACGTTAGCAACCGCCGCGCGCCGGCGCTTCTCCAAAACTGCCATGTTCAGGTCCGGTCGCTGCGCGGCACGTGCGTGGCACTCCGGCACGCAGGCCGGCGTCGCCTGGCCGGCCCGCTCACGCTCGCGCACGTTGCCCGGGCTGTCGCCGGTGATGTCACGGAAGATGCGGCCGAAGGTGCCCAGGCTGCTCCAGCCGGTCTGCGCGGCGATCTCGGTGACCGGCAGATCGGTGTCACGCAACATCGCCACGGCCCGTTCGATGCGGCGGCTCAGCAGGTAGCGGTGCGGCGGCAGCCCGAAGGCCTGCTTGAACGAACGCGCGAAATGCGCGGGCGATACGGCACTCACTTCGGCCAGGCGGGCCACCGGCCAGTCCTCGTGGCTGGCATGGTCCATCCGGTCCTTGGCACGCAGCAGGCGTCTCAGCAGTTCAGGGCTCTGGTTCATGCCGCCACCGTGCGCGCCAGATGATGTCGCGCCGCATGCCTGGCCTGCGCGGCCTGCTCGCCCAGCCAGTCACCGAATGCAATGACCTTGGCGCTCCGGCTGCGCGCCGTCGGTGCCACGAACCAGAAGACACGCCCGTCGCTGGCCACACCGGGATGTGCCTGCACCAGGCGCCCGCTGTCCAGTTCGGCCTGGAACAGGATTGGCGAGGCAATGGCGATGCCCTGCCCGGCAATGGCCGCGCCGACATCCAGATGCTCTACCGCAAAGGGGCTGACCAGGCTCGCCTCGGCCGGCGGCGGAACCGCGCCATGTGCGGAAAACCACAGTGCCCACCAGTCGGGCCTGCCGAGCAGCGGAACCTCCAAGGCCCGGCGCCCGAGCCCGTCTGCCGCCGGCAGCAGCGCTGGCGCGCACAACGGGGTGAAAATGCTGGGGAACAGGGGCGTGGCCTGCAGCCCGGGCCACTCGCCATGCCCATTGCGGATGGCAGCATCAAAATGCCCGGCGGCCAGGTCCTGCGGCTCTGCCGACAGGTCCAGTTCCAGCACGATGCTCCGATGGCGGCTGCGGAAACTGCCCAGCCGCGGTGTCAGCCAACTGGTGCCCAGCGTGGGTAGCACGGACAGGCGCAGTCGCGCCGCATCCATGTCTGCGGCGCGCATGAAGCTGGCACGCAGTGCATCGAATGCCCGGGTGGCCTCCTGCGCGACGCTGGCACCCGTCGCCGTCAGTTCTACGTGCTGTGCATGGCGCAGGAACAGGCAGGTGCCGGTCTGGGCCTCCAGCCGGCGCACGTGGTAACTCACCGATGCCGCGCTGGTGTCGAGCTCCTCGGCGGCACGGGCAAAACTGCCCAGCCGCGCCGCCGCTTCGAAGGCGCGGATGGCGGCAAGCGATGGAAGCTGGCGTTGGGTCACCATAAGTGTGGCTTAGCCTGAGCCCGGATATCTGCGTGGTCAATCCCCCTCGCACCCGCAACGATGGAGGCACTTCCGGCAAGGGGTCACGCACATGGATCGACGGCAGTTCCTGGCCACCTTGGCCGCAGTGGCAGCCTCAAGCGCCCTACCCTCGGGGCGGCCCCTGTCCAGCCACAGCGAAGACTGGAAATGGTTGCAGGGCAACTGGCAGGTCCGGCACCAACGCCTGAAGGAGCGCCTGGTGGGCGACACCCGCTGGGAAGCCTTCACCGGCGCCAGCGCGGTCTGGCTCACCCTGGGCGGGCTCGGCACCATCGATGACAACGTCATGGCGCTGCCTTCGGGCCCGTACAGAGGCCTGGGCGTGCGTGCTTTTGATCCAGTGTCTTCCACGTGGTCGATCTGGTGGATCGATGGGCGCAACCCTGCCCATATCGAAGCGCCCGTGCGCGGCGTCTTCGAAGGCGATGGCGGCAGCTTCCGTGGTCGTGATCACTTCAAGGGACGCCCCATCGACGTCTGGTTCCGCTGGCATGACATCCATGGCGAGGAGCCGTGGTGGGAGCAGGCGTTCTCCGACGATGCCGGCGCGCACTGGGAAGTGAACTGGCGCAACTGGTTCCGCCGCACTGCGGCGGTCCCCTCTCCGCTTCCGAAGCTGCCGGATGCACCGCGCGATTTTGATTTCCTGGTGGGCCATTGGAACGTGCGCCATCGTCGCCTGCGCGCTCGGCTGGCAGGCAGTGATGCGTGGGACGCGTTTAACGGCACCCTGCACAACTGGGCGGTACTGGGAGGATTCGGCAACGTAGGCGACAACCTTATGGACGTGCCGGGAGCACCGCTGCGCGGCATGGGTATCCGCGCCTGGAACGCCGCTGAGCGGCACTGGCTGAGCTGGTGGCTGGATGGCCGGGAGCCGACCCGGATCGGCGCGCCGCTGCGCGGTGGTTTCGAGGCCGGTGTCGGCCGCTTCTTCGGCGAAGACCAGCACGACGGACGGGCGATCCAGACGCGGGTGATCTGGTCACGCATTACCCCGCGCTCGGCGCGCTGGGAACAGGCGGCTTCGACCGATGGGGGACGCAGTTGGGAAACCAACTGGGTCAGCGACTTCGAGCGGCAGGCATGAAAGCGCGGCTGGCCGTGATGCTGCTGGTTGCTGCGTCGCCCCCCGCGACTCCCTCAAGGGTGCTGCAGATCGTCGGCTCCGCTGAACGCTTTGCGCCGGGCGTTGCATCCACGCAGTACGACGAGATTCGACTGACCCTGAGCCCGGACGGAAACACCGCGCTGTGGTTCAGCCGCAACCGTCCCGGCGGTCCGGGCGGGTATGACATCTGGGTCTCCCGCCACGACGGGCAGCGCTGGCGGCCGGCGACGCCGGTCTCGTTCAACACGCCGGGACGAGACTTCGATCCCGCCTTTTCTGCCGATGGCCGTACGGTGTATTTCTGTTCGGATCGAGCAGGCGGCCAGGGCGGCGACGATCTGTACCGGGTCAGCATTGGACGTGACGGTCGATTCGGCGAACCGGAGAATCTGGGCCCCGCGGTGAACAGCGCGGCCGACGAGTTCGCGCCGATGCTCTCGCCGGACGGTCGTACGCTGTTGTTCTCCAGCGATCGCGCGGGCGGTGCCGGCGGCCATGACCTCTACAGCGCCACGATGATCGGCGGCGTGGCGCAGCCGGCGCGGCCGCTGGCGGGTGGCATCAATACCGCCGCACAGGAGTTCGATGCCACGTTCCTGGGCGACGGCCGAACGGTGGTGTTTGCCCGCGCCCTGGACTTCGCCACTGCACCGGTCCGCCAGTTCATTGCCTACGAGCGTGGAGGCCGTTATGACGCGGGCCATGCATTGCCCTCCCCGGTGAACGAAGCCTCCGGCGACAGCTACGGTGCGATGCTGGATGGCTCGCAACCTGACACTTTGACCTATTCGGCGCGGCGCGCAGACGGTGCGGGGTTGGACCTGTACCGCATCCGCTACCGTTCGGGCGAACCATGATCCGCACTCAACGCTGCGCCGGCAGTTCCAGACGATGCTTGCGGCACAGCCGATACACGGTCACCCGCGAGATCTGCATCTGCCGTGCGCACTCGGAGACGTTGTAGCCGGTCTGGCGCAGGGTCTGCAGCAGCACATCGCGCTCGGCCTGGCCGCGGGCATCCTGCAGCATCGCGCCCGGCGGCGCATGCTCGGCCCCACCCAGTTCAAGGTCACGCTCGCTGATCAGCTCGCCTTCGGCCATGATCGCCGCCCGCTGCACCCGGTTGAGCAGTTCACGCACGTTGCCGGGCCAACCGAAGCGCCGCATCGCCTGCAGCGCAGCGGGCGCGAAGCCACGTGCACGCACGCTGTGGCGCAGGCGGAAGCAGCGCAGGAAGTGCTCGGCCAGCAGCTGCACATCGGCGCCACGCTCGCGCAAGGGCGGCATCAGCAGGCGCAGCACATTGAGCCGATAGTAGAGATCGCTACGGAACCGCCCCTGCGCCACCGCGTGTTCCAGTTCGACGTGGGTGGCCGCGAGTACACGCACGTCGGCCCGCAGCGGCTGGCTGCTGCCGACGCGCTCGAAGGTGCCTTCCTGCAGCACGCGCAGCAGGCTGGTCTGCGCCTCCGCCGGCAGGTCGCCCACCTCGTCGAGGAACACGGTGCCGCCGTGTGCGGCTTCGAATACGCCTATCTGGCGCTTGTCGGCGCCGGTGAACGAGCCGCGCTCGTGGCCAAACAGCTCCGACTGCACCAGGTTGGCCGGAATGGCACCGCAGTTGACCGCGATGAACGGCTTGCCCGCACGGCCGGACAACGCATGCAGCGCGTGAGCCGCCAGCTCCTTGCCGGTACCGGTTTCGCCGGTGACCAGCACCGGCAGTTCGACCGGCGCGAACTTGTGCAGCACGGTGCGCACCGCATGCAACGCAGGACTCTCGCCGATCAGTGTGCGCGGCCCCTGGCCGGCGCATACCTCGCTGGCAGAAGGATCATCCGCGTCGAACTGCTGGCGCATCGCAGCCACCAGGTCCTGCAGGCCGAAAGGCAGCGTGAACCGCGAGATGCAACGCTGCAGCAAGGGCAGCCACGCTGCAGGCGTGGGCCCCGCGCCGGGTGGCAGCACCGCAATCCAGGGCAGATGCACGTGCTGTTCGATCCATGGCGCCAGCAACTGCAGCGCGGGCGTATCCAGATGGCGAAGATCCAGCACAGCGAGCAGCCGATCACGCCCGCGCAGCCCGATCGCCATCGCCGGGTCGGGATGGATGCGGCGCACGTACCAGCCTGCGGCCGCCAGCGCGCTGCGCTCGTTCGCCAGCGGCTCGCCGAACCAGAGCACGCAACGTGATGTAGAAGCCTCCGGGACCGCCGCCATGCTTCCCCCAGCATCCGGACACCGTCGGCGGACTGTCAGGCAATCACCGGCGTGCCGCCCTCCGCCGGGACCTTCTACGGCCACCGCAGCGGCCTTTGATGGGCGGATCCTAGCGCTGCGCTAAACGGCGGCGCAATGAGCGCCGCGTCAAGAGACCACCGGCTGAAGCGGCATCGTTACAGTCCGCGACGGCACCTGTAACACCGGTGTGACAGTCGGGCGCCCGCCTTGCCCTGCCGCGCTAGGTACAGCGCGATCCCAGCATTTTTCCGATGGTGCTGTAACAGCGCGGCAGCAGCACCCGACTCCCGCCAGCGCCTGGCGCCAGGGCAGCCAAGCCTTGCAGGGTTGGCACGGTTGATGCGTGGTTCCGCCGCACCCACCACGGGAGATCGGCATGGACGGCATCACCCCCATTCGCGGCCTGCTGGCAACGCTGGCCGTGGCCCTGCTGTCGGTTGGTGCGAGCGCCTCTGCCTCCGGTGCACGCCAGGGCGTGAAGGCTCAACCGGGCGAAATCGTCCTGTTGCGTGATGTGTCCGCACGCCCGGCCTATCGCATGGCGCCGCCCGGCATGGCGCTGATCGCCGACCCGAAACCCCAGCGCGAGATCGCGGCGGCCCTCGGTGCGGGTGCCCCGGCAAACGGGATGGACGAGCTGAGCGATGAAGACTACGCAGGCATGGGGGCGGGTCAGGCAGCCACAGCCACCGCACCCGCAGGCACCACGGTCGAACGTGTGACGCAGCAGGCATTGGGCGGTACGCTCGGCCGCAACGGTGACGGCATGGTCGGCAGCAGTCTCGGTGGCGCCATGAGCGGGCCGCTCGGCGCGGTCGGCAACAGTACTCGCGGCATCGGCGAGACCGTGCGCGGCGCGCTCGGCCAGTTCCCGCTGCAGGGCATGGCCCCGGCAGGTGGCAAGTGAGGCGGGCGCACTGGCTGCTGCTGATCCTGCCTGCCACGCCGTTGATCGCGCAGGCCGATGACTACAGCGGCATGCTCGCCTACCTCGACGTTGCCCGCATCGACGGCCATGCACTGGCCGGCGCGAACGGCGCCATCGCGGTCAACCAGGCGGCCGGCGACCTCAATCTGCAGGCCAACCTGCGCGGCATCGCCACGGGCGAACATGCCGACGTCTCGATCGCCAACCGACAACTGCGCGGTGGCAACCGCGTGCTGGGTGCACCGATGCACGCCACCGCCGTCATCGATGGCAAGGCGCTGGCCGGTGCCAGCGGCATCGCATCCATCAACCAGGCCAGCGGCATCGCCAACACGACGCTCAACGTCGTCAGCGCGACGCTGGCCCGACAGGGCATACGCGAAACCGACGATACGGCCTTGGCCGCCGAGGGTTCCGCGTTGGCAGGGGGGCGGGACGACGCCGGTCGCGGCGTCGCGACGGGCACCCGCAGCGCCGGTGTCACCAGCACCGCGCTGCGGGGATTCGACGGGGTCCTGCAACTCAATCAGATCGCGGGCAGCGGCAATGACACGGCCAATGTACTGGGCCTGGTCGTGCAGGACCGCCCGTGACAACCACCCAACCGATGCACCACCTGATGAGAGAGAGGGCACCATGAAAGCGACCGTCAAACGGACCATGCTCGCCATGGCGATTGCCACTGCCTCGACCGCCGCTGCGGCCAATGGCTGGGACAACCAGAACACCAACGCGAACATCAACCACACCCACACCGTCAGCGAAACCCGCAACGAGACGCACAACCACACCGACAACGACGTGCGCAACCGTACCGTCAACGTCAATGTGCAGAAGCACAGCACCATCCAGGCCGACGAACGCAAGGAAAAGAACAACCACGGCGTCGACGTGAACCTGGAGAAGGACCTGCGACTGAGCACCGACATCAATTTCTCCGGCGACCCGAACATCACCGGCGACATCGACCTCGACTCGGCGGCCATTGCCGTGATCGACAACCGCCAATCGATCAGCAACAACGCCACCAGCAACAGCCTGGTCACCAACAGTGCCTCCATCGGTGACAGCGTGGGCGCAGGTGCCTCCGGCAACCTCGGCTTCAACGTGGTATCGGGCGACAACAACGCCCAGGACAACGCCGCGTCGCTGTCCGCTGCCGATGCGTCCTTCAGCTTCGGCATGGCCGACGCCGAGGTGTTCGTCAACCAGGCCGGCTTCGGCAACGCGACCATGAACTCCGGTGTCACCAATGCCGCAGGTCTCGGTGGCAATGCCTTTGGCGGTGCGTCAGGCAACATCGGTGTCAACATTGCTTCGGGCAACAACAACGAGCAGAAGAACGCGCTGGCGGCGTCGGTCGCGACCACCGCGGTGGCGCAGTCGAGCATCAGCTCCAACCAGGTCTCCACCGGCAACACGGTCAGCAACGCCGGCTTCGTGCAGTCCTACACCGATACCGTGCAGGTCGGCATGCGTGGCGGCGTCAGCGGCCTGACCCTGGCCTATGGCGCCGGCACCTACCGCGGTACCGGCAACGCCTACCAGATGGCCAACTACTATCTGGATACCTGGAGTGGCGAGCTGCCACACCCGGGTGGCAGCAGCACCGGCCATATCGATCTGGACAACCAGATCCAGAACGCCACGATGAACCCCAACCGGCCGGGGGTGGGCGGCCTGGGCTTCGATACGCGTGAGAGTGGCACCAGCCAGTTCGTCGAGCTGGGCGTGGCCGACCTGTATGCCAGCCTCAGCGGCACGGTCAGCACCACGCGCTGGGTGAACGTCAACGCGACCAACACCTCGGCCTTGTCGGGCAGCGCCTTCTCCGGCGCCTCGGGCAACATCGGCGTGAACGTGGCCGCGGGCACCGGCAACCTGCAGGCCAACAGCCTGGCCCTGGCAGTCGCCCAGCCCAGCACCGGCGGCGGTGGTGGCAGCGGCGAGTAAGCGTAACACCCCGGCCGTCCGCCAATGGCCGGGTTCCCGGGAGCTCCTGTTCCTCCTCCCCCTTGGGACAGGGGCTCCCCCTTGCTGCCGGAGAATGCGATGTTCGGCCACCGTCTCTCGATACGCCTGCTGGCCTGCCTGCTGTTGCTGGGCGGCGCGTCCGCGCGGGCGGGCGACGTCGACTTCGCCGGCGTACTGCCCAATGGCGCGCTGCTGCAGCAGAAGGTGGAGAGCATGCAGGAACGGCGCTACCGCAACGTGGTACGCCAGCACACCGATTACAGCTGCGGAGCGGCCGCACTGGCGACCATCCTGCGCCATGCCTACCACCTGGA
The DNA here is from genome assembly GCF_030910085.1 of Stenotrophomonas maltophilia group sp. RNC7. Classification (NCBI taxonomy): domain Bacteria; kingdom Pseudomonadati; phylum Pseudomonadota; class Gammaproteobacteria; order Lysobacterales; family Lysobacteraceae; genus Stenotrophomonas; species Stenotrophomonas maltophilia group sp. RNC7. The sequence continues at coordinate 114,568 of NZ_JAVFVN010000888.1, forward strand.
CACCGACGAGGCGACGGTGATCGAAGGGATGATGGGGGTGTCCGACCCGGCGCTGGTAGCCGAGCGTGGCTTTTCGCTGCTCGACATCAAGCGCTACGTGGAATCGCTGGGCATGCGCGGGCGCGGCTATCGCATCGATGAGGCACGCCTGCGCACGCTTCGGGTTCCGGGTCTTGTGCTGATGGACGTGCGCGGCTTCCGCCACTTCGTGGTGCTCAAGCAGGTGCGCGGCGGTGTGGTCGAGGTGGCTGATCCCATCCTTGGCAACCGCAGCCTGGCGCTGCCTGAATTCCTCGCTGCGTGGCCATCGCGTGCCGTATTCGTGGTGATCGGCAGTGATTTCGATCGCAACACAGTCCTGCTGCAACCCAGCGAACGGCCCAGTGCCCGCGCGCTCTACGCGCGACAGGGGCCGATCACCGATGCCGAACTGGTCGATTTCGGCTTCAGCCACGCCGACCTGTTCTGAAGGAGGTTCCGCCATGTTCCGCCACCGTCTGTTGATGCTCCTGCTGCTGGCGAGCCCCGCCCTGCCCCTGCAGGCGGCGGATGCTGCGCCGGGACGCGGCCTGAAGGAAATTCCGGATCCCGAACTGAACCTGATGCGCGGCCGCTACACCGTGGGCGGCAATACCGTCGCGTGGTTCGGGGTGTCGATGGTCTCGCAGTGGCAGGCCGGCAACGGAAACGTATTGCAGGGTGCGTTGACCCTGGGCATGGACTTCCGCGGCGGCGGCAGCCCGAAACTGAGCTTCCAGCCCAGCGTGCACGTGACTGCCGCAGATGCGCCGCTGCCGGACACGCAGGGCCGCCATATCGACAGCACCGGCCTGGCCAACGCCAATGGCCTGTTGCAGAGCGTGCAGGTGGCCGGCGATGGCAACGTTGCCCGCAATGCGACCACGCTGGTGGTGCGCAACGGCACGGTGCCGGGCCTTTCCGATGACGGTGCCCATTCGCTCAGTGCGCAGGGTGCAGGCGTCTCGGCCTCCGCAGTGCTGGACGGCAACCAGGCACGCCTGCAACTGCAGGTGGAGGGCCAGGGCATGGTCCAGCAATGGATACGCAACGGCAGCGTCGGCCAGGGCATCGCCCTGGCCGGTGACGGGCAGATCGCCAGCAACCAGCTGCGGCTGGAACTGGTGCGGGATACCGCGGGCGGCAACCTGCCGTTGAGCCAGAACGTGGCCCAGGCGATTGCGATGAACCGCGGCATGGGGCCGGGCCGATAGCACCACGGCACGGCGTTGGGGGAAGCGTTCCACAACGCAGGACACGAACATGCACACCTTGATGAGGATCACCCCGTTGGCGCTGGCGGCGCTGGCGGGCACCGCCTTCGCCGCACCGCCAGCGGCGGACGATGGCGCCGACGTGCAGGCACTGGCCAGTCAGCTGGAGCAGCTCAAATCCAACTATGCACAGGAAGTGCGGCGGCTGCGCGAACTGGACATGCAGGTGCAGGCGATGCAGGCGCGATTGAGTGGACGCACCGGGCCCACCGGGCCGGCAACGGCGGCGGCAACGGGCGCCGCAGTCGAGCATGGCTCGACGCTACAGACGTCGCAGGGTAGCGAGGGCTACGCCAGCACGGCGGCCGAGGCACAGCAGGCGAAGCAGGAATCGCGGCGCAGCGTGGATGATGTGAAACAACAGCAGTCGGCCCTGTTCTCGCGCCGCTTCACCGTCGAGAACAGCCTCACCTACGCCCGCTACGACCGCAAGCAGCTCACCCTCAATGGTTTCCTGGCGCTGGACGCGATCTTCCTCGGCAACATCGCCATCGAGAACGTTGAATCCGATTCGCTCACCTACAACCTGGCCGCACGTTGGGGTGTCAGCCCGAACCTGACGCTCAACCTGGACGTGCCCTACCTGGCGCGGCGCACCGTCTACCAGAAGGGCGGCGCCGGCGGTGCGGCGGCCGCGATCGCGCAGGAAGAAACCAATGGCAACGGGCTGGGCGATATCGGCCTGAGTGCGAACTACCGCTTGTTCGGCGAACGCGGCTGGCGCCCGGAAACGGTGCTCACCGCCGGGGTCACCGCCCCTACCGGGCGCGCACCCTACGGTCTGGACTGGAAGGTGATCGAGCGCGACGACGATGACTACATCCGCTTCGCCGTTCCCAGGGAACAGCCCACCGGCAATGGCGTGTGGCAGGCCAACGTGGGCCTGTCGATGGTCAAGACCGCCGATCCGGCAATCCTGTTCGCCAACGTTGGCTATGTGCATTCGTTCCCGCGTGGTTTCAGTGATATCGACAGCAACCCCGACACGGTCAACCCGGGTGACGTGAAGCTCGGCGGCGCGGTCTACTTCGGCGCTGGCGTGGCCTTTGCGTTCAACGAGCGCACCAGCCTCAGCCTGTCCTTCAGCGACCGCATCAGCGCCCGCGCTTCCACCCGTTTCCAAGGCGGGAAGTGGATGAAAGTGATCGGCAGCGACGCCAACGCGGCATCACTGAATCTGGGCGTGACCTACGCGCTCAACCAGCACACCACACTGGTGACCCTGCTCGGCATCGGGCTGACCCCGGATGCACCGGACTTCACGCTCGCCTTCAAGATCCCGTACATGTTGTAGAGACAGCGCCAGGCACGGTCCTGCGCCCCGGCAGGGCCTGGATTCATCTTCCGGCACCACAGCGGTCCCTGCCCGCTGCTATATTCAGCCCAGCTCGGCAGGCATGGTGCCTGCCCTCGAATCACAGGGAGTTGGACATGGGTCTGGTACAGGCGGTGAAGGGTGCGGTCGGTGGTGTGCTGGCCGACCAGTGGAAGGATTTCTACACCGTGCCCACGGGCCTGCCCTCGACGGCGGCCCTGTTCGCGGCGGTGCCGCGCGGCACCAACGCCGGCCGCGGCTCCAACACCAGCGGCTCGTCCAACATCATCAGCAACGGCTCGAAGATCATCGTGCCGGAGGGCTACGGCCTGCTGCTGTTCCAGGACGGCGCGATCACCGCGTTCGTCGCCGAACCGGGCGGCTACGAGTGGCGTTCGGACGACCTGAACTCGCAATCGATCTTCGCCGGTGACGGCCTGGTCAGCACCTTCATCAAGCAGAGCTGGGAACGCTTCAAGTTCGGCGGCCAGCCCGGTTCGCAGCAGGCGGCTTATTTCGTCTCGCTGAAGGAGCTGCCGGACAACCGCTTCGGGACCCAGTCGGAAATCTACTGGGACGACGGCTTCCTCAATACCCAGGTGGGTGCAGTCACGCGTGGCTCGTACACGCTGAAGATCGTCGACCCGATCCTGTTCGTGAAGAACTTCGTGCCGGCCAGTTACCTGCAGCCGGGCCAGGTGTTCGACTTCACCGACCTGGACAACGCCGCCGCCAGCCAGCTGTTCAATGAAGTGGTCGGTTCGCTGGCGCCGGCTTTCAGCCTGTACACGAACGATCCGGGCAAGGGCAATCGCATCACCAGGCTGCAGCAGGACTCGCTGGGCTTTGCACAGAGCCTGTCGGCCGCCGTCGAGCAGGGCTACCAGTGGAAGTCCGAACGCGGCCTGGCCATCGTCAAGACCGCTATTGTCTCGATCGAGTACGACGCCAATACCCGCGAACTGCTGAAGACCGTGCAGCGCGCAGATGCACTGTCTGGCTCGCGCGGCAATTCCAACCTGCAGGCCAGCGTTGCCCAGGGCATCCAGTCCGCCGGCGAGAACGGCGGTGCGGCTGGCCTGGTCGGTGTCGGCATGGCCTCAGGCATGTTCGGTGTCGGCGGCATGCAGCAGCCGGTCACGCCGGCTGCCGACGATCCGGTGGCCAAGCTGAAGAAGGCCAAGGAAATGCTGGACCTGGGCCTGATCACCCAGGGCGACTATGACGCCCTGAAAGCCAAGGCGCTGGGCCTGTAACAGCAGGACGCACAACCCACATGTCCGATCCCAGAAACGGCCCACCGCCGCTGCCCGGATCCGCGCCCGCGACGCCGCCGCCCTTGCCGGCGGCGTCGTTGGATGGGCCCGGTTCGCCGCAGGACGTCCCTCCCCTGCCCGGCAGCTTCCCGCTGGACACCTCGAAACTGCCACAGGCCATCCGCGATGATGTGGAAGCGCCCGATCCTGTGGCCATTGATACCTCGGCCAGCGAGCTGAAGGACGGCCTCAACCGCTGCCCGAAGTGCGGCGCCACCGACATCCGGCCCAAGGCCGGCACCGATATCCTCGTCTGCCTGTACTGCCGTCACGAATGGCATGGCGCGCGGGTCGAGGAGGAATTCGGGCTGGGCGAGGCCATCGACCAGCTGCGTGGCACGGTCATCGCCTCCGGTGCACGCAACATCGATGCCGACACCTCGGCGTTGATGACGTTCAAGTGCACGGGCTGCGGCGCCGAAGTCACGGTCAACACCGAAAGCACGATGACGGCGCGCTGCCACTGGTGCCGCCATGTATTCGGCGTCAACGAACAGATCAGCAATGGTGCGGTGCCCGACGCGGTGCTGCCCTTCCACATCAAGAAGGACGATGCGGTCGCGCGCATCCGCCAGTTCGTCGACAAGCGCCGCATGTTCGCGCTGAAGGCGTTCAAGGAGCAGTTCACCCCGGAAAACGTGGTGGGCGTGTTCCTGCCCTACATGATTGTGGACAGCAACGTCAGCGCGGCCGTGGCCGGCAAGGGCGAGATCCAGACCCGGCAATACACGGTGGGCAGCGAGAAGAACAAGCGCACCCTGTACGATGCCGATGTCTACCAGGTGGAGCGCCAGATCGATTTCACCGTTGATGACCTGCCTCTGGAATCCTCGGCCGAGCGCGGCAATCTGGATACCCGCGCCAACACCAACAACATCATCAACACCATCCTGCCGTTCGATACCAAGAACGCGGTGAAATGGAACGCCTCATACCTGGCTGGCTTCACCTCGGAGAAGCGCAACCTCGACGTGGAGAAGCTGCGGCCGCGGCTGGAAGACCAGCTGCTGTCGATCGCCCGCGCGCAGGTGGAAGGGTCGATGAGGCGCTACAACCGTGGCGTGCGTTGGGAACAGGAACAGCTGGAGGTGCATGGAACGCGCTGGGTGTCGATGTACCTGCCGGTGTGGTTGTACTCGTATCACCAGCCCGGAAAGAACGGCGGCATGTTGCACTACATCGCGGTGAACGGCCGTACCGGCGAAACCATGGGCAGTGTGCCCGTGCAGCAATGGAAGATGCTGCTGGCGGCCCTGGCCACCGGCACCGTCATTGAAGCCCTCGCAATTGCCTTCCTGGTGGCATCGACATGAGCGACGACAGTGGCCTCTGGCTGTTGGCGGCAGGTCCGGCCGGCGCAACCGCGCTGTACTGGGCGCTGTACCGCTATTACCGCAACACCGACAAATCGCACTCCTTCGAGCACGAGACCGAGATCGAGGCCAAGCCGGTCACCGGCTCGGACCAGCAGGTCGGCCGGGTCACCGGCACCGAGGAAAAGCGCATCCGCGGTGACAATGTGTATGAGTACCGGAAACGGGTGGCAAGGGTGAAGCCGGATCAGTAGCGCCAGGCCATGCCAGGCTGCGGGTCATGCCGGCCGATGGCCGGCATCCCTTCGGTATCTGCACGTCAACCGGCCAACAGCCGGCACGACCTATCAGCCGGCCTGACCCAGCCGCACCTTCAACTGCTGGATCTCCTGCTCGCTGACCCCGATCGACTTCAGGTACCCTTCCGCACCACCGTACTGACTGTGCAGCGCCGCCAGGAACTGCTCCATGTTGTCCGGCGCAGTACCGGCCATGCCCGCCAACTTGCGGCCGATCTCCGGGTTCTGCTTTGCCAGCGCCATGATCTGCGCGCTCATCGCGCTATCCTTCGGCTGCCCTTCCAGGTAATGCGCGGAGATCGCGTAGTTGTGCACGATCTCGGCCTTCGGCACGCCGGCCAGGTCCAGCAGCAGGCCGGCGATGATGCCGGTGCGGTCCTTGCCGGCCGTGCAATGGAACAGCACCGCACCGTCCTGCTGCGCGGCAATGCGCTGGAACACCTGCTTGAACTGCGGCTGGCTGTGGCCCAGCCACTGCACATAGGCTTCGCCCAGCGAATCGGGGAAGCTGGTCATCATCTTCTGCAGGTCCATCTTCTCGGTGCCCATCAGGGAGATTCGCTGATAATCGAAACGATCATCGCGGGCCAGCAGGTCCGGCGACTGTGCCTCCTCATCGGTGGTGCGCAGATCGATGTCCAGCTTCACACCGGCGGCGACCAGGGCATCACGGTCGGCTTCGGTCAGGCGGCCGAGATCGGCGGTGCGCACGAATGCATCGGCCGGAATCGGACCGTGGCGGCCTTGCAGGCCGGCGAAGGTACGTACATTCCAGGCACCCTGCAGCGGAATCACCCGTTGTGCATCGGCAGCGACCGGCTTCACATTGGCGGCGGCGGAGGCCTTCGCGGCGACGGCGTGTGGCGCATCAGCGGCAACAGCCGTCGCGGCCAGCGGCAGGCTCAGCATCAGGGCCAGGGCGAGTTCGGTATGGCGGGTCTTCATGGGGTTCTCCGTTCGAATCAGAAGTTGACGGCCACATCCAGGCCGAAGGTGCGCGGGTCGTTGAAGATGCCGCTCTGGCCCAGTGCCGCGCTGTTGATCTTGTAGAACAGGTGCTGCTCGTCCAGCAGGTTGCGTGCCCACAGCGAGAACGACATCGTGGTGCCGGTGCTGTTGACCGGAACGTCCACCAGCGCCACCCGTGCGTTCACCACAAACGAGCTGTCGGTCAGCATCTGGTCGTACTCGCTGGTGTAGTAGCCGTCGGACCAGTTGCCGTCCACATGGAACTTCAGTGCCGAGAAGTTGGCGAATGGCACCAGATAGTCGACCGACAGGCTGCCCGCATTCTTCGGTGCCAGCAGCGGCTGCACGGTCACCTGCACGCCAGCGCCGAACGGGTCCGTCGCGGTCTGCGCTTCGATCTTCGTGTAGGCGTAGTTGAGGCCGAGGGTGAGGTTGTCCACCGGCATCACGTTGAATTCCAGCTCCGCACCCCGGGACTTGCCATCGCTCAGTGCGTTGGTGGTGACCATGGTGGTGCGTGTTTCACCGCTGTTCGGGTCGAACGGCAGCGAGAAGTCCATCTGCTTGTGCGCGATGGTCGAATCGAACACGGCCAGGTTCAGGCGTGCACGGTTGTCCCAGAACTGCGATTTGAAGCCGAGCTCATAGGCCGTCACTTCCTCCGGACCGAAGGCCGCGTAATTGGTCGAACGTGAGTTGGCGCCGCCCGCCTTGAAGCCGGTGCTGTACCTGGCATAGACCATCGCGTGCTCACCCAGGTCGTAGGCGATGTTGACCATCGGGTCGAAGCGGCTCCAGCGGTCCTTGAACGCAAGGTTGGTGGCGGCACCGTTGACGATGTACAGGTTGCCCTTCTTGTCATCACGGGTGTAGCGACCGCCGGCGGTCAAGTGCAGGCGCTGCAGTGCTTCCGGTGTCCACGTGGCCTGGCCGAACACGCCCAGGCTGTCGGTCCACGCCTTGCTGGCACGGTCGATACGCACCCGGGAAAGATCCAGCGGATTGGTCGCCGGGTTCACCGTGTAGCTGTTGCCACCCGGCCCCCACACCAGCATGTTCGGGGTCTGTGCATTGTCGCCAGCGGTCTCGTGGTAGTAGAACGCACCGCCAAGGAACTGCACCTGCGAGGTGTTACCGATCAGCTGCAATTCCTGGCTGTACTGGTGCTGGTAGACCTGCGCCAGGCTGTAACGACCGAACGGCGTCCCTGCGCCACCGTAAGCAGAAATCGCATCGACCAGGCCCATGTCGAACTGGCCCTGGGTGAGTTCGCGGTAGGAACTGATCGACTTCAGTTCAAGGGTGTCATTCAACACCCACGACAGGTTCAACAGATGGCCACTGGTGCGGCCGATGTTGTCTTCCAGCGGTCCACCGAGGATGGCACTGTCGCGGCGGTCCAGGCTGGCACCGGCCTTCTGCAGTGGGCTGAGGTAGGCGCCTGGCACCAGCACCTGGGTGTGATACGGCGTGGTGGCATCGTAGGAGCGGTCGAAGGCGTACAGCAGCGAAAAGTCATCGCTCGGCTGCCACAGCGCGCTCAGGCGTGCGCCGCGCTTGTCGTAGCTGTTGAAGTCGCGCTCGCCGCGCATGGGATTTTCGGTGGTGCCGCCGCGCTTGGCCTGTACGGCGTCGATCTTGAAGCTGACATCGCCCACCTTGGGCAGGTCCAGGTGCAGCGCACTGTTGTACCCACTGAAGTTGGACACCCCGGCGCTGACGCTGCCGCCAAACTCGCCGGTCGGCGCCTTGGTCACGATGCTCACCGCGCCGCCTTCGGTATTGCGGCCGAACAGCGTCCCCTGCGGGCCCTTCAGCACTTCGATGCGCTCCACGTCGTAGAGCATGCTGCCCAGGCCCTGCGCGCGGCCCATGAACACGCCATCGACGTAGATGCCGACGCCGGCATCACGCGCAGGCTGGTTGGCGTCGCCGGAGGCGCCGATGCCACGGATGCCGATGTTGAGCGCCGAACTGCGGGTAGCGAATGGCGTGACCCGCAGCGACGGAATGGAGCCATCGGAAAGTCTGCCCAGCGAAATCGCGCTGCGGTCCTTCAGCGCTTCGGCATCGACTACCGATACCGAGATCGGGGTTTCCTGCAGGTTGGTGGCGCGTTTCTGGGCGGTCACCATTATCTGGTCGAGGGCGACCACGGTACGTGCGGCATCGGCGGACGCGCTGGCGTCGGCGCTGGGGCTGTCTTCGGCATGGGCCAGCGCCGGCAGGGCGGCGGCGATGGCGAGGGTGAGCAGCGGGCGGTGCAGCATGGCGTGGCGCATCGGACTCATTCGCGGAAGGAGAAGTCCGGCGCAGCCTGGGAGGCGGGAATTACAAATGAATGACCGTTCATTCACACCTTTTGTGACGTACTATCCCGCCTCTGGACGCCCTGACCTCACGCAATGACGCCGAAAACCGCCGTAACCACCTCCGAAGATCCTGCTGCCGCCCATGCCGAGGCACAGCGACGGCGCATTCTGGACGCCGCCCAGAAGTGCTTCATCACTCGTGGATTTCACGCCGGGTCCATCGGCGATATCGCCGCCGAGGCCGAGATCAGCCAAGGCTTGATGTACCGCTATTTCGCCAACAAGCGCGCCCTGATCCTGGCGCTGATCGAGCGCCAACTGCGTCACGACCAGGCCTCGATCAGCGAGATGCCGGCGGCCTCGGACCTAGTCGATGGCCTGCTCGCGTGCTACCAGCAATGGGCACGCGGCGAGGTGCTGCCGATCCACGGCAATGCCATCGCCAGCGTTGCGCTGTACGCGGAAATCAATGCCGAAGCCCATCGCGATCCGGAGCTGGCCGGTGTGCTGCGTACCCATGACAAGCAGACCAGTGCGGCCATCCAGGCCTGGCTGCGCCAGCGCGACCTCAATCTGGGCCAGCGCGTTGACGAGGAAGGCATCGCCAGACGCACCCTGTTGCTGCGGTTGCTGGTGGAGGGCCTGGCCATGCGCGCCGTGCGCGATCCCGACCTGCCACCGGAACGGGTACGCGCCCTGCTGGCCGATGCAATTGGGCGGGTGATGGCGGATTGAGCGGTAGTGCCGGCTGCTGGCCGCAACTCCAAGGGCAGAACTGCCCTGACTGACTCGCATCAATTCCAGGAAGTCATCATTGCCACGCCTGTAGCTTGCATTGGCGCAGTTACATCAGTGCCAGTGCAAATCAACATCCAAGCTGCGCTTGGTTCTGGCCGCAGCGAACGATGCGGCTGCCTGCAAAGATCGAACATTCAAGCAAAGCGCACTGCAGCCGATACTTCTTCTTGGAACTCCCCCATGGAAGAACCAGATTGTCTTTCTCACCGCCCTACCCCTACACGACCCCGCCACCGCCCCGCCCACTTTGGCCAGCGATTTCAAAGTTGCTTGTTGAAATCTACACGCACAAGTGGCTGTTCCTGCTGCTCGGCACCCTCGTAATGGTCGCGTTCTTCTGGCGTGTTCGCTATCTGCCTGCAATGACGCTGACCGACCTCGGGCTGGTTGCAATTGCTATTGTCGCATTCTCGGCATTGATGATAGTTCTGCTCGTTGTTTACGCGTTGCTACCCGTCGCTTTGTTGCGCGAGTGGCATGCGGCCGGGGCCATCACAGACAAGCTCAGCCCCAGGAATAGCAATGGACCTTGGGTTGCACCCACTGGACTCAGCTTGGTGCTGCTACTGGTGGGCGGCGTCATCGCTCTAATTTTCCTCTGGGCCGCGTTGTTCACTGAAACTGGCGAGCAAAATTTGTGGGCACTTCCGCTACTCCTGCTTCTTGGCGCGCTGCTTTCGTTCGCCCCTATCCTTCTAAAGCGCGATGCATCCACACCGGTCAGCCGCATCGCATGGTCATTGAGACTGGTTGCGTTCTCGACAGGGCTCTACCTCTTCTTCTTTCCTTTCTTGACCCTTGTAGTTTTCGGCACGCATTCAGCCGCAGAGAATCTAACAACCGCCGAACTGGTGTGTATCTATCTCGCGCTCCCTTTGCTCCACTTCCTCTTTCTGTCTCTTCGCGCTCTGCCCATGCAGCAGAGGCTTATCGCCGCATCCATTACAATCATCTATCTGCTCTCAATGGCAGGCACTATGTTCGAGGCACTTGATCGTGCTGCGGCGACGTTCCAACTGGGCCTGCGCCCGCATCAGAATGTCGTTGTATCAAGTGAAGGCTGCCGCATCGCCAAGGCCGCTTCGGTCATCGCTTCATGCAGCACGGTGCAAGGCTCAGGGAAGGAACTCTATGAGATTCACGACGTCTTCGTTCTCAATCGCCTTGGTAGCCACATGGTCATTGCAGAGTCCGGTTGGACGCCAAAGAAGCCATCTCGCTCTGTTCCGATCCCGGCCAGCGATGTGGTGACATGGTACGCAACGCCTCCCTCAGCGACACCTTTGGCCGAGTATGCGCCACGTTCTTCGACGCCCCCTCCCAAGATCGCGCCAAAGGAAAAACTGCCAAAGAAAATGCATGGCGGCTGAAGCCACGGTGTCGGATGCACTTGCTCGGGGAAACGTCGACGGTGGGCGCAGCCCTTCTCGCCCCGCCACGCGGAGGCCGTCGACGTGCTGAGCACGGCCAGGCGCGGAGGATGAGCCACTCCGACTGTCTCTACCCACACCCGAATGTCCGCCCCCACCGGTTCCCGTCTGGTCATCTACGCCGCCCTCGCGGGCAACCTGGCCATTGCCATCGCCAAGTTCATTGCTGCCGGCATCTCCGGCAGCTCGGCCATGCTCAGCGAGGGCGTGCATTCGCTGGTCGACACCCTCAACGAGGTGCTGCTGCTGTACGGGCTGCGCCGCGCCGGCAAGGCGCCGGACCCGGTACATCCGTTCGGCTATGGCCGCGAACTGTACTTCTGGAGCTTCATCGTCGCCCTGCTGGTGTTCGCTGCCGGCGCCGGCGTTTCGGCCTACGAAGGTATCCAGCACATCCGCCAGCCGGAGCCGGCCACCAACCACGCGTTGAGCTACAGCGTGCTGGGCATCTCCATCCTGTTCGAGGGGGCTTCCTGGTGGGTGGCGCTGCGTGAGTTCCGGCGCACCAAGGGCAGACTTGGCTACTTCGAAGCGTTCCGCCGCAGCAAGGATCCTTCCACCTTTACCGTGCTGCTGGAGGATAGCGCGGCCCTGCTGGGCCTGGGTTTCGCACTGATCGGGCTCGTGGCCGCCCAGGTCCTGGACATGCCGGTGCTTGATGGTGTGGCGTCGCTGTGCATCGCCGGCGTGCTTGCCGCCACCGCCTTTCTTCTCGCACGCGAAACCAAGGGACTGCTGGTGGGCGAGCCGGCCCATCCTGCGGTGGCCGAGCGGATCATGGCGGTGGCCGAAACCGATCCGGACCTGCGCCGTGCCAATGGCGTGACCACCATGCAGATGGGCCCGGAACAGGTCGTGGCCATGCTCAGCGCTGAGTTCGAGGATGACCGCCGGACCCCGCAGATCGAAGCCTGCATCACCCGCATCGAAACGGCGGTGAAGCGCGAGTATCCGGAACTGGTGGCACTGTTCATCAAGCCGCAGACGCCGGAGGTGTATGCCGCCCGGCGCGCTGCATTGGCCGCACCGCCTGCGCCGGAATGACGCGGCGTCTGCGCCCGTTTCACCTGATCGATGCCACAGTGCCACGGTCTTTCACCCGAGCCTGCCACCACCGTGCCGGATTGGTTGCCCGCCTCCCTGCAGATCCTGCCGCGCAGCTTCTACCGGCGTCCATCGACCGACGTTGCGCCGGAGCTGCTCAACAAACTGCTGGTGCGCGACGATGGTCGCGCTGGCCGCATCGTCGAAGTTGAAGCCTATGCCGGCAGCGACGATCCCGCCGCGCACTCCTATCGCGGGCCAACGCCGCGCACGGCCAGCATGTTCGGTGAGGCCGGCCACCTCTATGTCTACTTCACGTACGGCATGCACTGGGGCAGCAACGTGGTCTGCGGCGAAGCAGGCGAAGGCGTGGCGGTGCTGCTGCGGGCCATCGAGCCGTTGCTGGGCCTGGAGCGTATGCGCGAACTGCGCCCCGCCGCGCGCCGCGACCACGATCTGGCCAGTGGCCCCGGCAAGCTCTCGCAGGCCTTCGGGTTGGACCGCAGCTTCGACGGCGCCGATCTGGTGACCGGCAGCCATGGCATCGTGATCGCCAGCGATGGCACCCCGCCTCCGTCCGACCCGGAAGTTGGTCCACGCATCGGAATCACCCGAGCCGTCGATTTCCCCTGGCGATGGCACGTCCGTGACCACCGTCACGTATCGGTGCGGCGACGCCGCATCTCCGCCCCCGCAAGGAGACGTTGATGACACCTCTCGACAAGCCGTTGCGACGCGAACTGGAGATCAATGGCCAGCCCTACACCCTGACTGTGGACCCTGAAGGCCTGAAGCTGGCGGAGAAGGGGCGACGCAAGGGCATTGCGTTGCGCTGGCAGGATCTGGTGTCCGGGGACGCGGCGCTGGCAACCGCATTGCAGGCGTCGCTGCGCGAGCACTGAACCGGCGCACCCAGCTCACGTCGGCATCACCCAGCCATGGCGATACATAACGCCGCACCTACTACGTTAGTCCCAGACAGCCGCCGCAACCGCCCTCGCCACCCAGCCCTGAAAAGCGCCATGGACGAAGCCGAACGACTGCTCGAAATCGAACGACTGCACCTGTTGGATACGCCGCCGGAGCCGGTGTTCGATGCCATCGTCGCCTCCGCCCGCGCCGCAACCGGCATGACCATGGGCCTGATCAGCGTGGTAGCCGAAGACCGCCAGTGGTTCAAGGCCAACATCGGCCTTGAGGGCGTCCGCGAAACGGCCCGCGAAATTTCCTTCTGCACCCATGCCATACGCCAGGACGAGCTGTTCGAGATACCCGATGCGCGCCAGGACCCACGTTTCTCCACCAATCCCCTGGTGACGGGTGGGCCGCGCATCCGCCACTACGCTGGCATCCCTCTGGGCTCGGCGCACGGCGCACGTATCGGCACGCTGTGCCTGCTCGACCCGATGCCCGGTGTGCTGTCCCCCTCCCAGCGCGAACTGATGGTGCATCTGGCGCGGGTCACCACCCAGGTGCTGGAACAGCGCAGCACCCTGATGGCGCAGGTGGGCCAGGCCAAGGCGCTGCACCGCGAGCTGAAACGCAGCGAGGACTTCCTGGAGCGTACCAACCGTGCCGCACGGGTAGGCGGCTGGGAGATGGACCTGCTGACCAACGAGGTGCGCTGGACACGGGAAACCAAGCAGTTGCATGGCGTACGCAGCAACTTCGAGCCTACGTTGGAGACCGCACTCTCGTTCTATCGCGAAGACAGCCGCAATATCATCCAGGCTGCGGTAAAGCGCTGTATCGACGAAGGCGCTTCCTGGGAAGTACAGCTACCGATGACCACCGCCGACGGTCGTGCGATCTGGACCCGGGTCGTTGGCAGCCGGCAACAGGTCGACGGCCATCCGCGCCTGGTCGGGGCGATCCAGGACATCACGGACGAACGAGCCGCGCTGGACGCGCTGGAAGCGAGCGAAACCCGCTACCGGCGGTTGTTCCACTACAGCCTGGGCCTGATCTGCACCCACACGCTGGACGGCACATTGACCTCGGTGAATCCCGCGGCGGTGCAGTCGCTGGGCTTCGAGGAAAGCCAGATGATCGGGCGCAGCCTGTGTGACCTGATGCCGCCGGAAAAACGCGAGTGCTTCAAGGCCTACCTCGCTCGGATCCGGGCAAATCACACCGACGCTGGCGTGATCGAGCTGATTGCCGCCGATGGTACGCGTCACTACTGGGCGTACCACAACGTGCTCGACAACGAAGCCAGCCCGCCCTACGTGCTGGGGCATGCACAGGACGTCACCGCGCTGAGGATGCAGGAGCAGCAGCTGCGCGAGATGTCCTTCAAGGATCCGCTCACCCAGTGCTACAACCGGCGTTACCTGCACCGGCTGGATGAACTGATTGACGAGCGCTGGGCCTGCGTGATGTTCGACCTGGACCACTTCAAGCACATCAACGACACCCAAGGCCACCGGCGTGGCGACGCCGTCCTGGTCGAGTTCGCCACGTTCCTGCGCTCACCGCTGGGCAAGGATGAGACAGTGGTGCGACTGGGCGGCGACGAATTCATGGTGGTACTGGTCGCGCCTGCGGACGGCCGGTTGAGCGAACTGGAGCATTGGTACCAGGACCACGCCGCGCTCTCGCCCAGCGCGTTCTCGATGGGCGCGGCCATCAACACGCCCGGCGAGCCGGTGGCCGACACCATCCAGAAAGCGGACAGCCGCCTGTATCGCACCCGCGCACGGGTACGCCGCGAGCGACGCGAGGACCCCGCCGCGCGTTGATCACGCGCTTACCGTCACCCAGGCCGGCGCGTGGTCGCTGGCCTTTGCCTGCAGGCGTACCCAGCGGTCGACGCCAGCGTCCTTCAGTCGCTCCGCCAGTACGGGGTTCAACAGCAGATGATCGATGCGCAACCCACGGTCGCGCTCGGCATGCTGGCGGAAATAATCCCAGAAGGTATAGATCGTGGCGTCGCCGTGCACCTCCCGCACCGCATCGGTCCAGCCCTGCGCCAGCAGTCGTTCAAAGGCTTCGCGCACTTCAGGCTGGAACAGCGCATCGCGGCGCCAGGCCTTCGGGTCATAGACATCGGCGTCCGTGGGAATCACGTTGAAATCACCCAGCAGCAGCGCCGGATGCGGCAGCTCGACCAGGCTGCGCGCATGCCGGATCAGGCGCTCCATCCAGCGCAGCTTATAGTCGAACCTGGGCCCGGGCTGCGGGTTGCCGTTGGGCAGGTAGAGGGCACCCACGATGACCCCGTGCGCCGCCGCCTCCAGGTAGCGGCTCTGGGTGTCCTTGGGCTCGCCCGGCAATCGGCGGCGGCTCTCGACCGGCGTGGTCCCTCGTGCCAGCAGCGCCACGCCGTTCCAACGCGCCTCGCCCTGCCAGAGCGCGCCGTATCCCGCCTCTTCCAATACTGAAGCCGGAAACGCGGCGTCGGTCGCCTTCAGTTCCTGCAGGGCAACCACATCCGGCGATTCCCTGTGCAGCCAGTCCAACAGCTGCGGCAAGCGTGTGCCGATGCCGTTGACGTTGAACGTGGCAATGCGAAGCGTTTTACGTCGGGCCATGCAGGAAGACTCCTCGGCGCCGGGAATGAGCATTCACTGTGCGCGCCCGCGCATGCAGAGTCCGTGGATGCCATGTCATGACAGGGTGCCATCCGTTTCACGAACCGCTGCCACGGGCGACAGCAGGCTGGTCACCCGTGGCCAGTGACGGAGAAGCCCCAAGGCGGTGCGCCCGCTGCGCGCGATCTACCAGGTCGACCCCTACCTGTTCCGCGACAGCAATGGGCGCGGCTGGGGCACCCTGGATGGCATCACCGAAAAGCTGGACTACCTGCAGTGGCTCGGTGTCAGCCACCTGTGGCTGCTGCCGTTCTATTGCAATGCCGGCCGTGACGGTGGCTACGATGTCACCGATCACTACCGCATCGATCCACGCCTGGGTGACGAGGCGGCGTTCCAGCGCCTGGTCGATGCTGCCGACGCACGCGGTATCGGCATCATCGTCGAGCTGGTCATGCAGCACTCTGCCAGCGCCCACCCATGGTTCGTCGCCGCGCAGCGGGGCGACCCGGCATGGCGCCGCTGGTACCTGTGGAGCGACCACGTGCCCGACGACGGCCTGCAGCCCATGTTCCCGCCGAACGAGGCGTCTGCCTGGACTTGGGACGCCGAGGCAGGCGCGTTCAACCGGCACATGTTCTACCGGCACGAGCCAGACCTGGAGCTGGCCCATGCGCCAGTACGCGACGAACTGCTGCGGGTGATGACGTTCTGGATGCAGCGCGGCGTGGCCGGCTTCCGCGTGGATGCGGTCCCGTACATGGTCGAGCGCGCCCGCCACGCGGACCCGCGCGACGACGGGTTGTGGCTGCTGGAGGAAATGCGCGCCACGGCAGACGCACAGCAGCCAGGGCTACCGTTGATCGGCGAAGCGGATGTCCGCGCGTCCCGCTACGGTGACTTCCTGTGCCAGGGGCGGCGGCTTTCGCACCTGCTCGACTTCCATCTGAACAATCATTTCTTCCTGGCCCTGGCGCGCGGCGACGCCAGTGAAGTGGCCCGGGTCATGGCCGAATACGGACCGCAGGCGCCGCCGCACACGCGCCGCAACTGCGCCAGTGGCTGGCTGATGGTGATCAGGCCATCGGCCCAGCCCCCCATCCAGCGTGCGGTTTCCTCAGTGACGGCCGCCCCCAGTAGCGGCAGGGGAAGTGCCGGCCGGCTGTACAGTCGCGCCTGGCGCACCTGGAAGCCACCGTCGTGGTCGACCCGCTCGCCGCCCCACAGCCGCCGCATCACCTCGGCAGCATCGCGCAGCGCCTTCTGCCGCTCGCGCTTGGCTGGCCACGGCTGGCCGGTGATGCGCTCGTTCAGGGCCTCGCCGGTACCCAGCGCCAGCCAGATCCGGCCCGGCGCCAGCTGCTCCAGCGTCGCCGCTGCCTGTGCCACCAAGGCCGGGTGCTGGCGCAGCATCGGGCACGTCACCATGCCCAGGGTCAACGCGCTCTGCACCGCCAGCGCGCCGGCCCACACCCAGCTGTGGCCGGACTGCCTTGCGCAGCCGTCCACGGGTGGAAATGGTCGGAGCACATCAGGGCCTCGAATCCCGCCTGTTCGGCGCGCAGCGCCAGGCCCAGCAAGGTGGTGGGCGGGAACTGCTCATGCGATGCGTGGTAGCCGATGGTCATCACGGATTCCGTGCGGGGACTGGACACGATGGCAACACCCCTCCAGCTAAAACGGCGTCATGGAAACGAACGCTTCCTGCATCGGGCATCGACGCTGGGCTATCGCCGAAGGCTACATTCCGGCCTGGAGCAACGGCCCGTCACCGGAGATGCAGAGTCACGAAACATGCTGCGTCCTCAATGCCGGCAACGAGGACGCACATGTCACCCTGACCCTCTACTTCGAGGACCGCGATCCGGTGGGCCCCTACCGGATCACGGTGCCGGCGCGGCGCACCTGCCATCTGCGCTTCAACGATCTGCAGCATCCGGCACCTGTGCCGCGCGGCACGGGCTTCGCCACCCTCGTCGAATCCGACCAGCCGATCATCGTGCAGCACACGCGGCTGGATTCAAGGCAACCGGCCAACAGCATCATGACCACCATCGCGCATCCAGTGTGAAGCCGCGCGCGCAGGCGTCCACGCTGCAACGACACCGCGCCCTCCAGCCGTTTACCCGCTTGCAGGGAGACTGGCGCCGGTTTCCTTTCGGAGAGTGACGATGGCCCTGCCCGACTACCCACGCCCGCCCTTCCCGGCCCAGCAGCAATCCTTCCCCGGCAAGACTGCGCAGATGCAGCCCCGGCCGGACCACGGCGAGGACAGTTATCGCGGGCATGGCCTGCTGCAGGGCAAGAAGGCACTGATCACCGGCGGTGACAGCGGTATCGGCGCGGCGGTGGCGATCGCTTTCGCGCGCGAAGGCGCCGACGTTGCCATCGCATTCCTCGATGGCGAGCAGGACGACGCCCGCCATGTGCAGCAGCAGATCGAACAGGCCGGGCGCAAGGCCGTGCTGGTGCCCTGTGACATCAGCGACCCGGCGCAGGCGCGATCGCTCGTAGACCGCGTGGCCAGCGAACTGGACGGTCTCGACATCCTGGTCAACAACGCGGCCTACCAGCGCTACTACGAGCACTTCGATGACATCACCCTGGATGACTGGAAGCGGACGTTCGATACCAACGTGCATGCCGTGTTCAATCTGACCCGGCTGTGCGTGCCACACCTGCGCGGTGGTGGTGCGATCATCAACACGGCGTCGGTCAATTCCAAGCGACCGACGCCGAACATCCTTCCCTATTCTGCAACCAAAGGTGCCGTCGCCAACCTGACGCTGGGGCTGGCCGGCCTGCTCGCCGAGCATCAGATCCGCGTCAATGCCGTGCTGCCCGGCCCGATCTGGACGCCGTTCATTCCCGCAGGCATGGCCGCCGAAGAGGTCGAACAGTTCGGCGCACAGACGCCGTTCGGCCGCCCCGGACAGCCGGCCGAGCTGGCCTCGGCCTATGTGATGCTGGCTTCGGACAGCGCCAGCTACACCTCCGGTGCGCTGCTGACCATCTCCGGCGGCGCGGCAACACTGTGACCCCTCATGACCGGACTGCCCGCCTGGATCGAGGACTGGCTGACCGTCGTTGTGCCGGTGGCCGAGGTGCTGGCCATCCTCGGCGTCGCATGGGTGATGGTGCATGCCCTGGCGTGGCTGCTGGTGCAGGCGCGGGAGCGCGGCAGGCTGGCACCAGAGCTTCATGTGGGCCTGCGCCGCGGCGGTGCCTTGCTGCTGTATCTGGCGGCCGCGCTGCTGATACTGGAGCGACTGGGCGTGTCGCGCTCGGTGCTGTGGACCGCGCTGACCGGGTTCATGGCGGTCGGTGCGGTGGCGTTCTTCGCCGCGTGGAGCGTGTTGTCCAACCTGTTCTGTTCGTTCCTGATCGTCGCCACGCGCCCGTTCCGCATCAATGACACCATCGAAGTGCTGGAAAGCGTGGACAAGCCGGGCTTGTGCGGTCAGGTGGTTGATATCAACCTGATCTACACCACGCTGAGTGATCGTGGCGACGGCGCGCCCGGTTGCCTGCTGCGCGTGCCGAACTCGCTGTTCTTCCAGCGCATCACCCGGCACTGGGGTGACGGCGGCTATTCCCAGCTGCCAGGAAGCGTGCCGATCAAAGGCAAGGTGCGCTGAGTAGCTGTAGAGCCGAGCCCATGCTCGGCTTGCTGCGCGCAGCGCTCGGTACAGCGCGACCTGAACGGAGTGCAGCCGAGCGCGGGCTCGGCTCTACAGGTGCCATAGCGGGCGGCCCTATTCCGCCGCCAGTGCCTGGATAGGGTCCAGCTGTGCAGCACTGCGTGCCGGGAAGCAGCCGAAGCCCAACCCGATCACAGACGAACACACCAACGCGGCCAGCACCAGATAGGTACCCATGCGCCGCTTGGCGCTACAGGAACTCCGCCATGCGCTGCAGCTCGTCGTCCAGCGCGCCACCAAACACCTTGTCGCGGGCCAGCGACTTGCCGGCATAACCCACGCTCGACACCAACTCACTGTCGCGCACGCTCAGGTTGGCCCAGCCCACTACCTGGTCGTGCCACAGCACCGGCAGTGCGTAGTAGCCGTACTGGCGTTTCGGCGCAGGCGTGTACGCTTCGAACTTGTAGACCCAATTCCACAACAGCTCGAAACGGCGGCGGTCCCATACCACCGGGTCGAACGGCGCCAGCAGGCGCACCTGCTCGTCTGGCGCGTGCCTGCGCGAGCGTGGATTCTCGTCTGCCGGCCAGTACCAGGTGGTGCCCTCCAGCGTGCAGCTGGCCAGCTGCTGCTTGGCCAGCGCCAATGCCTTGCGGGTCTGCTCGGCCAGATGCGGTGCACCATAGCCCAGCAGGCGCACCAGATAGGTCAGGCTGGCCGACGGCAACGGCGCGTACTTGCGCACCACCAGATCAATCAGGGCAGCGGGGCGTTCGATCTGTGCCTGCTCGCTGGCATCCGGTTCGGCGTGCTCGGCCACTGCATAGATGCGCGTGCCACTATCACGCCGCTGCACCCGCAGCAGGCCACGGTAGTGCATGCCGTCCAGCAGATGCGTGCTGGCGTTGCTGGTGCCGCCCCAGTAGTTGGTCACCCGCCCATGCGCAAACGCCTGGTCGACCTCGCGCGGATGCACGCTGCCGCGCTCGCGCACGAACGCCAGCACCTCGGCCGCGCGGCGATGGGTCTCGGCGTCCCACTCGCGCTTGGACACGCGCGGGTGCATCAGCGCCAGATGCTCGCGCGGCAGGAAGCCGTAGTTCACCAGGCAGTCCTCTTCCACCGGCAAGCGCGCATAACGCCGTTCAAGATCACCCGCGCGATAGTCCTTCACCCGGTGCCGCAGGGTCAGATCCTGCGCGCGTGCCGGTGCCCGGATCGGGTCGGCCTGCACGAAGCCCAGCTTCCGGATCGCGGTCAGCAGCGTGGTCGGCTTGAACAGGGTGCGCGCCACCGCATAGCGGCGCAGATCTTCAAGGGTGGGCGTGGCTGGCATGGCCGCATTGTAGATCCACGCCATGCGTGGATGGCATCACGGTGATCCGTCCGCGTCCTCCGCATCCAACAACTGCAACGACCCGATCACCAGCGCCCGCATGCCCTGCTTGAACTCGGTGATCACCTGGCCTTCTTCGTCGTCCGCAATCGCGTAGATGGTGTCGGCACCGGCCATGCAATAGAACGCGATCGTGGCCAGCAGCCGGCGTGCCTTGTCCATCGGCAGGCCGAACACTTCGGCCACATGCGCCTGGTGCGAGGCAATCTTTTCCAGCATCGGCGCGGTCGCCACCGTGCGCCGCAGCAGGTATGGCGGCAACCCGGGATGCGCCTTCACCACCTCGCACAACGATGCCACGAACACCATCAGATAGCCCTGCAGACCGCCCGCCGCATCGGCCGACGCGCGCGGGATCTGCCAGCGCCGGAACACTGCCTCCGCCACCAGCCGCTTCAACGCCTCCAAACTGGCCACGCGCTTGTATAGCGCGGCCTGGGTCACCGCCAGTTCGGCGGCCACGTTGGCCATGGTCAGGTTGGGCAGACCCAGGCGGATGCCGATGTCGGCCAGGCGCTCGGGGGTGATGGTCGGTGGACGGCCGCGAGGCGGCACCGTGGTTTCGCGTTGCGTGTTCATACCCTGCCGAGGGTGCCAGCAAAGGGACCCTCTTGTCCGCTTCGGTCTCTTTAGTTTAATTTACTCAACTAATTCGGAATGCGTCTGGTTCGCAATCATGGCGCAGTCCGGATCGAGCCCGTGGCTCACTTCCCGCCAGGTCCCCACCCAGCCGACAACCCCGCGCTGCGCCCTCCCCCGTGCTTGCCGATGGCCGCGCGCCAGGCGCGCTCGCCCTCGCGATTCACAGGACCCTGGCATGACCGTATCCCCCTTCTACTCTTCACAAAACCATGCTGCCGCCGTGTCCTGCAGCCAGCCACTTCCACACGGGCTGGCCCGGCGCTACCGCGCATCGGCGCTCGCGCTTGGCCTGATGGCATCGTGTGCCGCGCTGGCCGAAACCGCGCCGTCCACCCTGCCCTCGGTGCAGGTACAGGAACAGCGCCGCGTGACCGGCGACTATGCCGGCGGCCAGGTGGCCGCCGGTGGCCGTATCGGCCTGCTCGGCGACAAGGACTTCATGGATACGCCGTTCAGTACGGTCAGCTACACCGAGTCCTTCATCCGCGACCGCCAGGCCAAGGACCTGACCGACGTCATCGCCGCCACCGACCCCACGGTGTTCAGCAACGGCGTCACCGGTTCCTGGAGCGAGAACTACGCAATCCGCGGCTTCGCCTCCAGCACCAGCGACACCACCTTCAACGGGCTGAGTGGCATGGCGCCCTACTACCGCACCTCGCCGGAAATGTTCGAACGCATCGAGGTACTGAAGGGCCCCTCCGCGCTGCTCAACGGCATGCCGCCGGGTGGTTCGGTCGGCGGCAGCGTCAACCTGGTGCCCAAGCGCGCTGGCGAGCAGCCGCTGTTGCGGATCAGCGCCAACTTCGCCTCCGACGCGCAGTTCGGCACCCATGTGGACATGGGCCGTCGGCTCGGCGCGGACAAGCAGTTCGGCGTCCGCTTCAACGGCGCGTACCGTGATGGCGATGGCGCCGTGGGCAAGCAGCGCAAGAAGGTCCAGCTCGGTTCGCTGGCACTGGACTGGCGCGGCGAACGTGCGCGGCTGTCGGCCGATCTGTACAGCGCCGATGACCGTGTTGACGGCCCCGCACGTGGCGTCGGCCTGGCACCCGGCGTCGCCATTCCGCGGCCGCCGCGTGGCGATACGCTGATCAACCCGGACTGGGCCTACGTGGACAGCCAGGACAAGGGCGCGATGCTGCGCGGCGAACTGGACATCAACGATACCCTGATGGCCTACCTGGCCTACGGCACCAGCAGGACCGACTACCGCTACAACGGTTCGATCAGCGCGCAGATCCTCAACCCGGCCGGCGACTTCACCACGGTGATCGGCCAGCTCGCCTTCGATATCAGGAAGCAGTCCGGCGATGCCGGCCTGCGCGGTTCGTTCCGGACCGGCAGCGTCGGCCACCAGTGGGCTGCCAACGTGACCCACTACCAGCACACCCAGAACGACTACGGCCGCCGCAGCGTGCCAGGCTGGGACTGGACCACCAACCTGTACAACCCGGTTTGGGGCCCGGCCGCGCCGTTCGTGGCGCCACACATCTCGCATACCGAACTGCAGCTGGACAGCCTCGGCGTTGCCGATACCCTGTCCTTCGCCGATGAGCGCGTGCAGTTGACCCTGGGCGTGCGCCGCCAGCAGGTGGTCAGTGAGACCTTCAACGTCGCCACGGGTGCACGCACCTCGCGCTACGACGAGAGCGCCACCACCCCGGCAGCGGCGCTGCTGGTGAAGGCCACCGACACGATCTCCCTCTACACCAACTACATCGAGGGCCTCAGCCAGGGCGCCACCGCGCCGATGACCGCCGCCAATGCCGGCGATGTATTCGCGCCGTTCCGCACCAGGCAGAAGGAGCTGGGCCTGAAGCTGGACCTGGGCCGCTTCGCGCACACCTTCAGCCTGTATGAAATCAAGCGCCCCAGCAGCTACACCGACCCGGTCACGAATATCTTCTCGTTCGGCGGCGAACAGCGGAACCGGGGCGTAGAATGGGGCTTCTTCGGCACACCGATGGACGGCGTGCGCCTGCTCGGTGGCGTGGCCTATGTACAGCCGAAGCTGACCCGCACGGCTGGCGGCGTGAATGAAGGCCGCATGGCCACGGCAATTGCGCAGCGGCAGGCCAAGCTGGGCGTGGAGTGGGATGTGCCCGCGCTGGAAGGCCTGACTCTGACTGGTAATGCCACGGCGATGTCGAAGCAGTACATCAGTGCCGACAACCGCCTGTCGGTGCCGGGGCGCACGTTGTTCGACGTGGGCGCGCGCTACAGCACCACACTGGCCGGCAGGCCGCTGGCGCTGCGCGCCACGGTGAACAACGTGACCAACAAGGCGTATTGGGGCATGCCGTTGCTTTCCAGCCTGGCGCTGGGGGCACCGAGAACGGCTTTGTTCTCGGCAACCATGGATTTCTGAGAAGTTATCCACGCGTGGCGTGGATCTGCTGTGGAGCCGAGCATAGACTCGGCTCTCCAGCAGCAGCCGGGGTCAGATCCCCTTGCCTTGGCAAGGGGATCTGACTCCGATGCAGGCTCACTTACCAGGCCATGCGCAAACCCACTTCGCCGCCCACGTTGCGATAGCCGCGGTCACCGCGCTGCACGCTCAGGCCGCCCCACGCCCCCCAGCGCTGGCCCAGCTTCAGCTCGGCACCGGCCTGCACTTCGTAGCGGTTGCGCGGCACGTCCGCCCCCAGTGTGTCACCGTTGAACTGCAACGTACTGGTGCCGCTGCCACGCAGCCAGTTCACGCCCAGGTACGGCTGCACGGTGTTGCCGGCGGCAGTGCCATGACCGAACACGCGCACGCCCAGGCGCCCGCTCAGGCCACCGGCATCGGCGTGGTCGATCACCGTGCCATTGCTCTCCAAGTGGCGATCGGCGCGGAAGTCAACATGACTCAGCTGCAGCTGCGGCTGCACATACAGTGCGCTTGCGGCACCCTGCCACACGTTGAAGGTGTAGCCGGTCTCCAGCGACGCACTGGCCATGCGCGAATCGTAGTGCTCCGGCGCCAGGCCGATGCCCTGCACCCGGTTGTCGAATCGGCCGTATTGCAGGGTCGCATCCACATACGCGCCTCGCGTGCCATCGGCCTCCTGCAACCAGGTGCCGTACACGCCCACCGCGCTGCCACGCACCCGACCCTTGGCACTGTAGCCAGTCAGATCAGACACTGCGCTGCTGTCGGCGCGACCACTGCCCAGCATCACCCCGGCAGCCGCGTTGCCACGCCGCAGCAGGTCAGTACCGATCTGCAGCACCGAGGTGTTGCCGTTGGCCAACAGCTGGCCACCCACCACGGTGAAGTTGGCCTGACCATGCCCGAACCGTGCCCAGGCATTGCGTGCATCACCTCCATCCAGGCTGCCCAGCCGATCACTCAGCCGGTGGCTGAACATGCCCAGCGCAGCGATTTGATTGGCCAGGTAGACACCGGCCTCCGGGCGCAGCACAGACGGCGGAGTGACCGGGTCAACCGGGTCAACCGGCTCGATCGGCGCACAGCCCGGCGCCAACGGATCGACCTGGCACGGATCGGGCGTCGTCGGCAATTCGGAACGCAGGAACCAGTTGCCTTCACCGCCGGCCACACCACCCTTGTGCAGGAAATACTCGTTGGTGCCGGCAACGGTACGCCCAGCAAGCGTATAGCTCGCATCCGACCTGCCATCGACCTGGATCACGGTGATGCCTTCAAGCGTCGCTGCACCCACACCGCCGACGTTGGACACGTAGACGCGCGCATCGCCATGGGTGTCACCCACCACATGCAGGCGATCCACGGCCGAGTCATCGCCTTCCAGCGCCCCACGGAAGTAGAGGTGCGCATCCTCCGTATGCAGATCACCCTCAACCGTCAGCGAGTTGAAGCGCGCTCCCTCGGAAAGATGCAGCGCACTGCTGCGGACACCAAGCGATCCGACACGCGAATCTCCACTCAACGCCCAGGTACTACCATTCTCCAGCCACAACGAACGCACGGCGTCCGAACGTCCCGTCCACGTTGACGCACCGGACAGCCGCACGTGCAGATCCGCCGCCGCGCCGACAGGGCTCGAGGTAACGCCCGGTGCCGAAACAATATCGCCGCGGATTTCCGAGCCTCCGCTCAGCACGACATCGACGCGTCCGGTAGCTGCTGGATCCCGGGATACCGCTGTGCCATTCCCGCCATACAGGAATGCGCCGTTGGACAGTTCAATACGGGTGTCGCCGCTACCTTCAATGCGCACTGCGCCATGCTTTTCACTGAAAACCACCGTGCCATCCAGCTGCAGCTGGCTGGCATCGCGCAGTACCGCGCCCCACGCGCCTGCCCCCAGAGCCATCACATCAGTGCGTTGCAACTGGACGTGGCTGCCTCCTGTGGCGACGATACCGTGTGCCGCATTTCCCGAGGTCTGCACTGTCGCCTGCGACAACGCGAGCTGCGCGTTGTCCAGGTCGACACCCCTTGCGGCGTCACCGCGGGTTTCAATGGCGATCTGCGTTCCATCGAACCCCGCCGCCACTGCCGCAATACCCGCCGCGTCATGACCCGTGGTCAGAATGCTGCTGGAGCGACCCAGGAACACGGCGCTGCCCGCTCCCTCCACGCGCACGCCGGCAGCTTTCTCACCCTGGGTTGACAAGTGGATGCCGTCGTCGCCCAAGATCATGCCGCCATTAAGTGCATGGAAGGCGTGCTGGGCAGGATCAGTGGTGACATAGTCACCCGCTGCAGGCATTTTGAAGTCCTCACCCGCGATGCTGCCATCAGCGACAACATGCTGTGCCATGGCCAGCGGGATGTGAAACAGGATGCCGGCCAATGAGGCGGCAAGGAGATGACGAGGTGGCGCCGAACGCATCAATGCTTCTACTTGTTGTGTATCCGGAGAAAAGGCGGATTTCAGAAGCGGCCACTGTGTCAGTTCACCCAGAGCATCTGAATACAACTTGTTTCAAAGTTGATCACGACAAACTATGGCGATCTACGCCATTCATTGTCAGCTACCGCTGATTCGTCGCACCCAGACAGACATCACCAGGCCATGCGCAAACCCACTTGGCCGCCCACGTTGCGATAGCCACGGTCACCGCGCTGCACGCTCAGGCCGCCCCACGGCCCCCCAGCGCTGGCCCAGCTTCAGCTCGGCGCCGGCCTGCACTTCGTAGGCGGTGTGGTCGTATTCGCCTTGGCGATAAGACCTGACGCGTCCGGCGAAATGTTGCCTGCGTACAGCCCCGTCGAAGCCTCGCCGGAGATCCGCAGGTGCGACCGGCCGATCCTTGCGCCGTCCACATGGTTGCTGGCCATCACCACGGCGTCGGACATCATCCCTCTAGTCTCGACCGGGCTGTCGTCCATCACCAGATAGCCATGGTGATGATGTCCATCTCCACGCCAGGCCAGCGATCGCGACTGCCGATCACGGTGGCGTCGTAGACCTCCAGCGACCGATCGAACCAGAGACCGTGTGCGGCAATCTCAACGCCGCACAGGTAGGACACCTCTACAGCCGGATCACCCGGATCTGCCGGGCGCGGAATGCTCGGGCAAGGCACGCCGGGAGGAGCGGCGGCCACCGATGCTGCGGGCAGAACCAGGGCCAGCACCAGTGCTGCCGCCAGAGGCTGTCGGGTGAGGTTGTTCATGGCGTCCAGGAATCGAAAAGTGTTAGGCCCGGAAACTTTCGCGCCGTACGCCACCGAATGCCATGCAACTTGCTGCAAATCCATCCGCACTACGAACGCTGCAGCCAGCTAAACAAGACACGCCCCATCGCGATTGTCTTTTCTCGCAGTACGCCCGCACAACGCGGTTGCTGTAGCGCTGAGCCATGCAAGGCTCCGTCTGGTCCGGTGAGCCGAGCGCGGGCACGGCTCGACGGATCGTCAGGCAATTCGCGAACGCCATCCACGCATGGCGTGGATCTACAAAAGTGCACTATCGGATTCGTACGAATCCGATAGTGCCCTTCCCGGCCGTACTCCACCATCGGCGTGACCCTCCCCACGCGGTGGTGCCATGCGCCTTCCAGCCTTTCCCTCGTTCACCACGTCGTTGCGACATGTGCTGCTCGCAACACTCCTGCTCGTACCCCCGCTGGCAACCGCCGCCTCGGTCTGCGTCATGCGCTCGGGTGAGCGCCTGCTGCTGGTGCAGGATGTCACCTCGCGCTGGCAGCTGCCTGGCGGAACGGCAGAACACGGTGAATTGCCGCAACAGACCGCCGCCCGCGAAGCGCTGGAAGAAGCTGGGTTTGCCGTCGCCACCACCGACCTGCTGGACGACAGGGCGGGTGTGCATGTGTTCGCCTGCCGTGCCCTCGAACCCGTCCAGGTGCACGGCAATGCGGTGAATGTGCTGGATGCGCCGCACCTCGGGCGGGAGATCATCCAGGCGCGCTGGGTCAGCCGTGACGAAGCCCGCCAGCTGCGCACGCGCTTCCCGCAGCAGCTGGAGCACGCGTATCAGCGCCTGCACGCAGTAGCCGAGAGTGAAGTACGCCCCGTCGCGCGCTTCGGGGCCGCCTCGGCCTTCCGCCAAGCGGAGCTGGATCGCGTGCACCGCACCCAGCAGTGGCCGGTGCGCGGGCTGGCGATGATCGGCAACGTCCTGGGCGAATTCTGGTTCTATCTGCTGGCAATGCCCGTGTTGTGGGTTGCGTTCGGCGCGCAGGCATCCCGCCTGATGCTGATGGCGTTGATGGTGGTCACGCTGGCCGTGCAGAGCATCAAGGTCTTCGCACCGGTGCCACGCCCCTTCAGCTTCGACGCCACGCTCAGCCCGGCCGGTGCCGCCGGCCCTTCCCTGCCCAGCGGGCACACCACCAGCGCCACCTGCTTCTTCGTGCTGGTCGCGCTGTGGTTGTTGGCACGCCAACACATCACCGGAAGGTTCAAACGCTCGGCAGTGCTGGGTATCGCGCTGCTGGCCGGGGTGATCGCCGGAATGGCCCGGGTCTGGCTGGGGGTTCACTATTGGAGCGATGTTGCTGCAGGGTTGCTGTTGGGTGGTGCGATCGCGGCTGGAATCCATGCGCTGGGGACATCGCTGGCACGCCACGAACACCCGGCGGTGCGCGAGCGGATCTGCTGGGCTGCCATTGCCTGCGTCAGCCTGGCCGTGGGTGTGGCCTGGCAGGCCATGCCGCTGCTATTGCCGTTCTGCGTAGCAGCCGCCTGCGCGGTACTGCCGCGTGCAACCCGGGAGCGAGCGTCGATGCGCTCGGCAGCATGGCTGCTGGCCGGCCTGCTGGTGCTGGGTGGCGTGTGCCTGCCGATGGCACAGCGCGCCGAACCGTTCGTGCTTGCGGCCGGCCTGCAGGCGCTGGTCTACGCGGGGCTGGGCGCGTGGGTGGCGTGGGGTGCCAGTGCGGCTGCCGCGTGGTGGCCGATGAGGCACCCGCGGTAGCGGCCACGCATGGCGCCCAGCCATGCTCGGCTGCGTTTTGTCCGGCTCTACATGAACGGCATCCACGCATGGCGTGGATCTACTCGGGATGCAGGCGGTAGATGGCGTGGCTGGTCAACGCCAGCGCGGCCAGCTTCAGACCTTCCATCACGCGATCGCCCACGTACTGTTCCGGGCCGCCATTCTGGCGGGCGCGTTCGGCCGCCAGCAGGATCTCCTGCACGATACGCAGCCCGGCCAGTGCACCGTCGGCGTCGGCCAACGCCAGGCACCGGCCCGGCAGCTGATGGCGCTCGGGCCAGGGCTGGCCGTCTGCAGCCGCGCCCAACCCGATGCGATGCAGCAGGGCCGTCAGGTTGTTGGGATCGGGCGGGATGTCGTGCCCCTCATCGGCATTGGCCGGGGCGCGCTGATGGGGAAACTCCGATGCGTTCATGGCAGGTCTCCGTGCAAGGCATGCGGGACCACCGCCCTTAACAAAGGCGGCGGACGGTACGTGTGTGGAAACCGGTAGCTAAGCGTCATTACCCGGTGGGTTCGCTTGCGCGCACCCCACGTACCGCCCGCCATGGAACGCGAACGGAATGCCAGCCGGCGCCGCGCAAGGCGACGCCGGCTGGCAAGCGTAAACAACGCATAGCTAAACGGGTTTCCACACCCGGCCACCCTTTTCCGGCGGCAATCCATCATGTGCACGGCGGGGTGGCAGGCGCCAACAACCCACGTGCAAAGACAGCAACGTTCACGCAGTGGCAGCATTGTCGCATATCGACAATCGAGCCGAAGATTCAACAACTTGCACCATGCCGATGGCGGCATGCTTCACCCGCATCGGCACCGCGCATTCCTTGACCGCATCCGGCATTCAAGACAGGCGACGCGCCAGTTGCGACATTACGCAAGCAGATAGGCAATCAACGCCAGCACCGCCAGATGTCCCACGTAGTACCCGTAGAACACCCACCGCCAGCGCGGCAGTGGCCAATTCACCCGCGCGGCCAGCAGCACCACCGGTATCGCCAGCAGCGCCCAGCCGTTGTGGTTCGCCCAGCACACCGCTGCGAGCCCGGCCAGCAACAGCCACCGCGCGCGATGCCGGAACGCGATCCAACCCACCAGCACGCAGCCGACACCCGCCCACTGGTAATCCACGAACATCGGCAGCACGCCGGCAGCCAGCAACAGCAGAACGGGCCGATGGTTCGCCAGCGCATGAACGGCCACGGCCGCCAGCGTGAAGGTAAGCAGGATGTTGAGCGGCAGCCAGGAACCAAACGCGAATGCGTGCACTGGCTGGGCGATCAGCCCCCAAAGCACGAGCCGGCGTATCGATTTGCGCAGGTCGGCCCCGGGCTGGGCCAGGTTGCAGGCCATCACCAGCGCGAACAGCGGGAAGGCAATACGCCCCAGTTCGCTGACCACCGGCACGTAGCCGCCGAAGGCCACCTTGGCCACGTGATCACCCGTCATGGCCAGCAGTGCGACCCACTTCAGCAGCTCGCGCGCGCCGCTGCCAAGGGTGAAGTTGAAGGTTGACGTCCCTGTCGTGGTCGCTTGCATCGCGGAAGCTTATGCGCATCGGCCAGCCCATTTCCAGCGCCGCGCAGGAGCCCGTCGCTGCAGCCCGCAGGTGGCGGCGCTATGCTGGCCGCCCCTGCTTGTGAGACACCCGCCATGCGCACCCTGTACCCCGCCATCGAACCCTACCGCGAGTTCACCCTGAAGGTGAGCGATCTGCACACGCTGCATGTCGAAGAGTGCGGCACACCGGGCGGCATTCCGGTGGTGTACCTGCACGGCGGCCCAGGCGCGGGCATTTCACCCACCCATCGCCGCTTCTTCGATCCGGCACGCTACCGCATCGTGTTGATCGACCAGCGCGGCAGTGGCCGTTCCACGCCGTTCGGCGAGCTGCGCCACAACACCACGCAGGACCTGGTGGCCGACATCGAGAAAGTGCGTGAGCACCTGGGCATCGAGCGTTGGCTGGTCTATGGCGGCTCCTGGGGGTCGACCCTGTCACTGGCCTACGCACAAGCGCATCCCGAGCGCGCCACCGGCCTGATCGTGCGCGGCGTATTCCTCGGACGCGAAATGGAGAATCGCTGGTTCGCCGAGGCCGATGGCGGTGCGCGCTGGATCTTTCCGGAGCGCTGGGACCGCTACGAGGCCTACATCCCGGAAGCCGAGCGCGGCGACATGATTGCGGCCTACTGGAGCCGCATGGACGGCCCGGATGAGGCGACCCGCATCGAGGCCGCGCAGGCCTGGCTGGGCTGGGAAGACAACGCGGCAACCCTGCAGCACGACGTCGACGCCCAATCCACTGATGATCCGCTGGATACCTTGGCCAAGGCCCGCATCGAGGCGCACTACTTCCGCAACGGCATCTTCCTGGAACCCGACCAGCTGCTGCGCGATATCGATCGCATCCGTCACCTGCCGGGCGTGATCGTGCAGGGGCGCTACGACATCATCTGCCCACCGCGCAGTGCGTGGGACCTGGCCCAGGCCTGGCCGGAAGCGCGGCTGGAGATGGTGACCTCCGGCCACAGTGCCAACGAGCCGGCCACGGTGGATGCGCTGGTGCGAGCCACGGACGCCTTTGCAGACCGCTTCTGAAGCAGACGGGAGTGCCTGCCGCTGGCCGGCTTCCTGCCGTTCGAGGGTAGAGTGGACTGTTAGTCGACTGCTCTTGGCAGGAAGCTGAAGGCCCCGCGCTGCGCGCGATAGTCGACCAGCACACGACGCTACCGAGCCATCTCCGTCGAGCCACCTCCCCCAAGGCGTCCGCGCACAGTCGCTGCTGCGCGGCCCGGTGAATGGCGGCCCACCGGCAATGGTCGACGGACCCCATTCTTCGCAGCCCACTTACAGGCCCGCGCAGAAGATCCTGCCGTGACCACCGCACCGGTCGTCCGCCTTTTCTTCAGGAGCACGCCATGATCGCTTGTCGCTACCTTCCCATTGCACTCTCGCTTTGTGCGGCCCTGCTGCTGGGCGCCTGTTCCAGAACCCAGGAGGCGAGCAGGGCCACCGCCGCCGAAGACGTCACCGAAGTGAAGCTGATACCGCCCTATGACTCGCTTGACAAGGACAAGGACGGCATCGTCACCCTGGCGGAAGTCGATGCGGTGGCGCCGGACTGGGCCGAACGCCTGCATGCCTGCGATACCGACCGCAACAAGACGCTGAGCCATGGCGAGTACGACGTGTGCAAGCAGACCAGCGCTCCGCATTGATCCATCACTGAACCCTCGATTGGCGCTGTGCATGCCCGGCTATACCAAGGTATAGCCGGGCTAACCCACCGGCCTCTAGGCCTGCCCCGTTCAGGGGCGGACAATATCGCCACTGGCCAGGGCAATCCTGGCCGGCCCCCTCCCCTCATGGAGACGCAGATGGACCCCGACCCTTCCGGGCGCACCGCGACCCGTATGCCTGATTGCTGCCTGTTCCTGGCGCCTGCCCGCCGGTCCCTGCCTGCTTGAGTGACGGGGGGCCGCCAGGCGCCGCCTGCCTGGAGATCACCCCCATGTCCTACAAGATCCTTTACATCACGCTGCGCCGCCTGATCGGCGAGCGCGATGTCGCCGCGCTGCGCAGCCAGCTGCTGCAACACGGCCCCGTGATGTTCGCCCGTTCGCTGTCGCTCGGTTCGCCACGCGTGGTGGCCGACGCGCTGTCGCTGCTGCCGATCAGCGAACGCATCAACGTGCTGCGGCACCTGCCCTATCCCCTGCGCGACGCGATGAAGCCACTGTGCATCGGTGGCAGCCAGCGCCTGCGCATGCAGCCGTGGTCGCCGGCGGTGCTGGCCATGCGCCACGCCTGATCTGTCTCACCCATTCCGTTCGTGTTCCGGCTGCGGCCGGCTCTGACATTCGAGGAGCGTCCCATGAGCCTGCTCAACGCCTGGTTCAACGCCTTCCTGCGCAGCCGCCGCGCAGGCAACCTGTTCCGCCGCCGTGCGATGCCCGAAGCCGGCTTCGGCCCTGGCAGCGCCGAGGCCGCGCCGTTCGCGCTCACCACCGGCCTGGTCACCCTCGCCCAGCAGGACGAAGCCGAGCTGCTGACCACGCTGGAATCACATGCCGATGGCCTCAGCCCGCATGAGGCCGAGGAGCGACTGGCCACGCTCGGCCCCAACGAGGTGGATCACGAGAAGCCGCTGCCGTGGTGGCGCCACCTGTGGCAGTGCTACCGCAATCCGTTCAACCTGCTGCTGACCGTGCTGGCGGCGGTGTCCTGGCTGACCGAGGACATCAAGGCGACGATCGTCATCGGTGCGATGGTGCTGCTGTCCACGCTGATCCGCTTCGTGCAGGAGGGTCGCTCGAACCGTGCTGCCGAGCGGCTGAAGGCACTGGTCGGCAACACTGCGCGCGTTCTGCGCCGCAATCCCGGCACCGAGGCTGCGGATGTGGCCGACCAGTACTTCGGCGCGCACCTGCACAGCCGCCGCCCGGCACGCCTGCTGGACCTGCCTATCCGCGAACTGGTACCCGGCGACCACATTGTGCTGTCGGCAGGCGACATGATTCCGGCCGATTGCCGCGTGCTGACCGCCAAGGACCTGTTCGTGGCGCAGGCAGCGATGACCGGCGAATCGCTGCCGGTGGAGAAGTTCGCGCACCCGGGCGATGGCCTGGCCGGCCTGCTGGAACAGCACAACCTGCTGTTCATGGGTACCAACGTGGTGTCCGGTACGGCCACCGCCATCGTGCTGGCCACGGGCAACCGCACCTACTTCGGCACGCTGGCCCAGCGCAGCACCGCCACCGACCGTGCGCCCACCGCGTTCCAGGCCGGCGTCAACAGTGTCAGCTGGCTGCTGATCCGCTTCGCGCTGGTGATGGTGCCATTCGTGCTGCTGATCAACGGCTGGACCAAGGGCGACTGGACCGAGGCGTTCCTGTTCGCGCTGTCGGTGGCGGTGGGCCTGACGCCGGAAATGCTGCCGATGATCGTCACTTCCACCCTGGCCAAGGGCGCGGTGCTGCTGTCGCGGCGCAAGGTGATCGTCAAGCGCCTGGATGCCATCCAGAACTTCGGCGCGATGGAAGTGCTGTGCACCGACAAGACCGGCACGCTCACCCAGGACAGGATCGCGCTGGAGCGCCACACCGATGTGTTCGGCCAGGATTCGGAAGACGTACTGAAGTTCGCTTACCTCAACAGTCACTTCCAGACCGGCCTGATCAACCTGCTCGACCGCGCGGTGCTGGAGCACGTGGAGCTGCAGAGTTCGTTGCGGCTGTCGCAGGACTACCACAAGGTGGATGAGATCCCGTTCGACTTCGAGCGCCGCCGCATGTCGGTGGTGGTCTCCGAGCGCGAGGACCACCATGAGCTGATCTGCAAGGGAGCCGTGGAAGAGATGCTGGCGGTGTGCAGCACCGTGCGCGAGAACGGCCAGGACATGCCACTGGACGAGCGCCGCCTGGCGCGGGTGCGGCAGACCACCGAGGAACTGAACGAACAGGGCCTGCGCGTGGTGGCGGTGGCGATGAAGGAGACCGCAGCCAGCCAGACCACCTACTCGCAGGCGGACGAGTGCGGGTTGACCCTGGTCGGCTACGTGGCCTTCCTGGACCCGCCGAAGGAATCGGCCGCGCAGGCGCTGCAGGCGCTGGCCGCACACGGCGTCGAGGTCAAGGTCTTCACTGGCGACAACGAACTGGTGACCGCCCGTGTGTGCGCACAGGTGGGACTGGATGCCGACACCATCCTGACCGGGCCGCAGATCGAGCGCATGGACGACGGCGCGCTGTCGCGGGCGCTGCACCACCATCGCGTGTTCGCGCGGCTGACGCCGCTGCACAAGGAGCGCCTGGTGCGCGAACTGCGCGCACAGGGCAAGGTGGTCGGCTTCCTCGGCGACGGCATCAACGATGCACCGGCGCTGCGCGCGGCCGATATCGGCATCAGCGTGGACAGTGCGGTGGACATCGCCAAGGAGGCCGCCGACATCATCCTGCTGGAGAAGAACCTGATGGTGCTGGAGGAAGGCGTCATCCAGGGCCGGCGCACGTTCAACAACATGCTGAAGTACATCCGCATGACCGCCAGCTCCAACTTCGGCAATGTGTTCTCGGTGCTGGTGGCCTCCGCGTTCCTGCCGTTCCTGCCGATGCTGCCGCTGCAGCTGCTGGTGCAGAACCTGCTGTACGACATCTCGCAGATCGCCATTCCGTTCGACAACGTGGACGAGGAGCTGGTGCGCAGGCCGCTGAAGTGGAACCCGGCGGACATCGGCCGCTTCATGGTGTTCTTCGGGCCGATCAGCTCGATCTTCGACCTGACCTGCTTCGCGCTGATGTGGTACGTGTTCGATGCACGCACGCCGGCCGACCAGGGTCTGTTCCAGTCCGGTTGGTTCGTGGTCGGCCTGCTGACCCAGACCCTGATCGTGCACATGATCCGCACGCCGAAGGTGCCGTTCCTGCAGAGCATCGCCGCGCCGCCACTGCTGCTGATGACCGGCCTGATCATGGCGATTGGCGTGGCCCTGCCGATGAGCCCGCTGGCCGGCTACTTCAAGCTGCAGGCGCTGCCGGCCGGCTACTGGCCTTTCCTGGTGGCCATCCTGTTCGGCTACGCGGTGCTGACCACTGCGCTGAAGCGGTTCTACATCCGTCGTTACGGCTGGCAGTAAGCGCCCGCCGCTTGTCCAGGGAGAAACACAATGGACATCAATCCGAACCTGCCGGCGTTCAACGCCGGCGCCACGCTCAGCTCGCTGATCAGCCTGTCGGTGGCGTTCGTGCTGGGCACGATCATCGGCCTGGAACGGCAGCTGCGGCAACGCACCGCCGGCCTGCGTACCAACACGCTGGTGGCGGTGGGTGCGGCGGTGTTCGTCGATCTGGCGGTGCGCTTCCATGACCTGTACGGCGGCCCACCGTCACCGCTGCATGTGGTGGCCTATGTGATCTCCGGCGTCGGCTTCCTTGGTGCCGGCGCGATCATGAAGGACGGCGCGCAGGTGTCCGGCCTGAACACCGCCGCCACCCTGTGGGGATCGGCGGCGGTGGGAGCATGTGCCGGTATCAAGCTGCTGCCCGAAGCAGTGCTCGCCGCGGTGTTCGTGCTGGCCGCCAACACCCTGCTGCGGCCGGTGGTGAACCGCATCCATCGGCAGCCGCTGCCGGAAGCGTTCAGCGAGGCAACCTATGCGATCAACGTGGTCTGCCAGCGCGAGCAGCAGGCCGAGGTACTGGACCAGCTGTTGCTGCTGCTTGAACAGGCGCAGTACCCGGTGCGCGCGGTCGACCAGCGCCCGTTTGGCGAGCGCGACGTGGAGATCGAAGCGGTGCTGTATGCCACCACCGTCGATGCCGGCGAACTCGATGCGGTATTGGCCACGCTGGCGACCACGCCCGGCGTCCTGCAGGGGTTCTGGAACGCCGGCCTGGAGGAGTAGTGGCGGCCGCTGGCCGACGACCTGATGATCTCCGGACGCCCCGTGCATCGCCTCGGCATGCCCACCACTGCGGTAGTGCCGGCCGCTGGCCGGCAACCTCATGATCTCCGGAAGCACCCTGCAGATGCCGGCCAGCGGCCGGCACTACCAGGCATCGCTTTGACCGGTGCCGAACAGGGTCGGCATCCACCGATGGCGGCTTTGCTATCCTTTCCGCCCACGCCAGGGAGCTTCCCCGATGCCATCGCTGTCGCCCCGCCGCCCACTGGTGCTGCTGGTCCTGATCGTCGTGATGGCGGCGATCTTCCTGATCGACACCGTCACCGATTACGCGGTTGCCGCTGCCTGCTTCTACGCGGCGGTCATTCTGGCCGCATCGCGCGTGCTGGGCGCACGCGGGTTGATCACGCTTGCCCTGGCCTGCATCGCGCTGACCGGGGTGAGCTTCTTCCTGACCCGCTTCGGCACCTACCGCATCGGCCTGGTCAATTCGGTCATCGGCATGCTGGTGATCGGCATCACAACCTACCTTGCCCTGAACATGGAAGCGGCCAAGGCCGCCGTGCAGGAAGCACAGGGCCGCCTGCTGCGGGTAGCGCGCGCCTCCACCGTGGGCGAGCTCACCACCTCCATCGCGCATGAAGTGAACCAGCCGCTGGCGGCCATCGCCAGCAGCGCCGAAGCCTGCCAGCGTTGGCTCGCGCAGGACCCACCGAACGTGGACAAGGCCCGCCAGACCGTGGCCCGCATCCTCGCCGATGCACACCGCGCAGGCGACGTGATCGCCCGCATCCGTGGCCTGACCCAGGGCGCGGCACCGCAGCGACGC
Source organism: Stenotrophomonas maltophilia group sp. RNC7 (assembly GCF_030910085.1). Taxonomy (NCBI): domain Bacteria; kingdom Pseudomonadati; phylum Pseudomonadota; class Gammaproteobacteria; order Lysobacterales; family Lysobacteraceae; genus Stenotrophomonas; species Stenotrophomonas maltophilia group sp. RNC7. The sequence goes on from NZ_JAVFVN010000888.1 coordinate 151,483, forward strand.
GCCTTCGATCTGAACCAGGCGGTGGAGGAAATGCTGGCGCTGTCGCGCAGCGAGCTGGACCGGCATGGCGTGGCCGTGGCGCTGCTGCTGGACGCCGAGCTGCCACCGGTGCAGGCCGACCGCGTGCAGGTACAGCAGGTGATCGGCAACCTGATCCTCAATGCGGTGGACGCGATGGAGACCGTGCCCACCGCCGACCGCCGCTTGTCCCTGCTGACCCGGCGCGACGGCCAGCGGGTCAGCCTCAGTGTGCGTGACCGCGGCGTCGGCCTGCCCGCCGACCATCCCGAACGCGTCTTCGATGCCTTCTGGACCACCAAGTCGCACGGTCTGGGGCTGGGTCTCAGCCTGAGCCGCTCGATGATCGAAGCCAACGACGGCCAGATCCGTGCCGAACGACCGGCAGGCGGCGGTGCCTGCTTTGTGTTCGACCTGCCCATTGCCACGGACGCCCACCATGCGTAAGCCGACTGCCGCCAACCCCGATCCGGCACCCATCGTCTATGTGGTCGACGACGATCCGTCGGTGCGCGCGGCACTGGAAGACCTGCTGGCCTCGATGGGCCTGCAGGTGCGGGCCTTCGCCTCCACCCAGGCCTTCCTCGAACACGCGCTGGAAGACGCACCGGCATGTCTCGTGCTGGACGTGCGCATGCCCGGCCAGAGCGGTCTTGAATTCCATCGCACGATGGGCAACCACGGCCTGCAGCTTCCGGTGGTGTTCATCACCGGCCACGGCGACATCGCGATGGGCGTCAACGCGATCAAGGACGGCGCCATCGAATTCCTCACCAAGCCCTTCCGTGACCAGGAACTGCTTGATGCCATCCACAAGGGCATCGAGATCGACCGCCAGCGCCGCCGCGAGGACGAGGCGCTCGGCGCGCTACAGCTGCGTTGGCACACCCTCAATGCCGGCGAGCGCGAGGTGGTCGATGGCGTGGTGCGCGGCCGCCTCAACAAGCAGATTGCCGGCGATCTGGGCGTCAGCGAGATCACGGTGAAGGTGCGCCGTGCGCAGGTGATGCGCAAGATGGGCGCACGCACCCTGGTTGACCTGGTGCGCATGTACGACCGCCTGCAGGCGGGTACGCCATGAACGTCCACGTCGCGCTGCTGCGCGCGGTCAACGTCGGCGGCACCGGCAAGCTGCCGATGCGCGAACTGGTGGCAATGTGCGAGGACGCAGGCTTCGCCGATGTCCGCACGTACATCGCCAGCGGCAACGTGGTGTTGCGCAGCTCGCTCGACGAAACAGGCGTGCGCCAGGCCCTCGGCCAGCGGCTCCAGGCCTATGCCGGCAAGCCGGTGGGCGTGCTGGTGCGCTCGGCCAACGAGATTGCCGGTGTGGTGGCACGCAACCCGTTTGCGCAGGCGGCCGGCAACCGTGTGGTCGCCCTGTTCCTCGACGGCAGCCTGCCTGCCGATCCGCTGGACGGCGTGACCGGCCGGCGCGACGAACAGCTTGCACTCGGCACGCGCGAGATCTTCATCCACTACGGTGCCGGCATGGCCGACTCGCGCTTGCGGGTGCCCTATGCCCAGCACGGCACCGCCCGCAATATGAACACAATCGGCAAGCTTGCAGTGATGGCCGCAGCGCTTACCTGGCCTGCCAGCAATCCGCGTGCTGGCCGGAGGCGGTAGCGTCGACCCTCAGGCACTGCGCCGCGCTCGCGCTCCGTGAAGGCTGAAGCAGTGGGCGGACCCAACGGATCACGCCCGCAGCAAGCGGCGCTTCAATCGCGTATCCAGCAGCCCCACGCCCAGCAGCACCAGGCTGGTCAGCCATCCGGCGGCCAGCAGGTGCACGTGCGGTAGCATCAGCCCCAGCCCCAGCACCAGCAGCGCCACCGCGCCCAGCAGATGCGAGCGCGGCGCGTGCCCATAGACCACGCGTTTGTACAGGGCACTGCCCAGCAGATAGATCAGCGGGCCTGCCACCATCACGCTGGCGTAAACCTTGGTGGCGGCCACCCCCGGATGGTCCATGACCAGATCATTGCCCACCGCCGTGGCGATGATGCCGGCGATCAGCAATGCATGCACGTAGTGGAAGTTGGCGCCCATCCTTCCGGGGTCTTCGGCGTGGGTGATGGCCTCAGTGGCATCGTGGCTGGAGATGCCGAAGTACAGCCACCACATGGCAATCGTGCCGGCGAAGGTGGCCAGCACCGCTGAAACCACTTCCAGGCTCCAATGCTCGACGTTGCTGAGCACGCCACCGGTGGCCAGCATCGTCTCACCCAGCGCGACGATGACGAACAGCTGGCAGCGTTCGGCCAGGTGCCCCCCTTCGATGGTCCAGTCGCGGGTGTGCGAACGACCCATGCCCGGGAAGGCGAAGCCGAACATCGGCGAGATGTATTCGCAGGCAACTGCCACCGCCCACAGTGCCAGCCGCAGATTGCCCTCGGCCACTGCGCCGGCCAGCCAGAAGCAGGCCGAGACGCTGACCCAGGCCAGCATGCGACGGAAGTTAGGCGCCAACGGATGGTTGCGGCCGACCTCGAACAGCACGAACGCGGTGCGTCCGACCTGCATCGTGGCGTACGCTCCGGCGAAGATCCACGCACGCTCGGCAAACGCCTCGGGGATGGACGAGGACATCAACAACGCCAACAGCATTGTGGTGAACAGCAAGCCGCGGATGCGCGGCGCCTGCGGGTCGAACCAGTTGCTGACCCAGCACGCGTACTGCCAGCCGAGCCAGACTGCGAACCACAGCACCAGGGTCTGCAGCACGCCAGCCAGGTCCAGGTGGTGCAACAGGTGGTGACTGAGCTGGGTGACCGCAAATACGTAGACCAGATCGAAGAACAGTTCTTCGTAGGTCACGCGGGCATGGTGACCATCTCGGTGGCGCAGCGCGGGCAGGCGCGGTCGGGTACGCATGCAACGCCTTCAGCGCGCCAGGCGCCAGTACAGCAACCCGGCCAGCAGCGCCGGCACGGCGAACACCAGCAACAGGATCGGCAGCTCCTCGCGTACCGTATAACCGGCCTTGCTGACCCCCACCCACATGTTGGCGACGGCCACCAGCAGCCAGGTGGCGATGAAGGCGATCAGCGCCGTGCGCAGCTGCGAGGTGCCCACGCTCCAGAGTTGGCCAAACAGCAGGAACACCCCCAGCAGGAGCACGCCACCGAGCATCACCATGAGCACATGCATGGTCCACCTCCTTGAGCCTGAGAACAGGCTAGCCCCGGCCGATTCTTCGCTCCAGCCCGTGTACATGGATTCACAGTCCAGATCGGCCGAACAATCGGCTGCCGATACCGAGGCCGCCTTATCGGAGCCATGAGTTATTCGCGAAACTGCGCGCCGCCAGGTGCGTGTTAACGTCATCCTCCTCTCTTTCGACCTTCTTTCCATCATGCACCTTCGCCTCTCGTCGCTCGCCCTGGCCGCCACGCTCATCACCTTCGACGGCGCCGCCGCCGACGCATCGCTGCCACAGCTGCAGGCCTACACGGTGGACCCTTCCTGGCTGCAACCGATGGCGCCGTTGCAGATCGCCGATCACACCTGGCAGATCGGCACGCATGACCTGACGGCACTGCTGGTCCAGACGGCTGATGGCCTCGTCCTGATCGATGGTGGCATGCCGCAAATGGCCTCTTACCTCCTGACCAACATGAAGGCCAGCGGAACCAATACCGGTCCCCTGCGCATGGTCCTGCTCAGCCACGCGCACACCGACCACGCCGGCCCTGTGGCCGAGATCAAGCGCCGCACGGGGGCGCAGGTGGTCGTGAACGCCGAAACCGCAGTGCTGCTGGCCCGAGGCGGCAGCGACGACCTTCATTTCGGCGACGAAATCACGTTTCCACCGGTCAATGCAGACCGCATCGTCATGGATCGGGAGGTCGTTAAGCTGGGCGGCATCGAGTTCACCGCCTACTTCATGCCCGGGCACACCCCGGGCAGCACCGCCTGGACCTGGACCGATACGCGCGATGGCAAGCCGGTGCGCATCGCCTATGCCGACAGCCTGAGCGCGCCGGGCTACCAGCTGCAGGGCAATGCCCGCTATCCCCGCCTGGTCGAGGACTACCGACGCAGCTTCGCTACGGTGCGCGGCCTGCCCTGCGACCTGTTGCTGACCCCGCATCCGGGCGCCAGCAACTGGAACTATGCTGCTGGCAGCAACGCCAGCGAGAAGGTACTGAGCTGCAAAGCCTACGCGGATGCGGCCGAGAAGAAGTTCGACGCGCAGCTGGCCAAGGAAACGGCCACGGCACGCTGATTCTGCAGATCCTGTAGAGCCGAGCCCATGCTCGTCTTGCCGGCCGACAACAGCCGAGCGTGGGCTCGGCTCTACACAGGACGCGTCGAAGAGTGCCGGTCAGGACGACCGGCACCCGCCGTCCATCAGCCACCCTGTCCGTGCCGGGCAAACGGCTCGGTGCTGCCGTCGGTGCGCACCAGCTCGACGGTATACGGCTGCACGTAGCCATCCGGCATTTCCATGCCCGGCGAACCGGCCGGCATGTCGGGCAGCACCAGCCCGCGCGCGGCCGGGCGTTCGGCCAGCAGGCGCTTGATGTCCTCGGCCGGTATGTGGCCCTCGACCACATACCCGCCGATCTCGGCGGTATGGCAGGAGGCCTTGCCGACCGGCACGCCCAGGCGAACCTTGATCGGATTCATGTCATCGGTGTCGCGCACCTCGACCTGGAAGCCCGCGGCCTTCAGGTGGTCGACCCAGATGCCGCAGCAACCACAGCTGGCGGTCTTGTGCACGATGGCCACCGGCAAGGCCGGATCGACCTTGGCCGGGCTGGCCTGGATCGGTGCCACCGATGCTGCGCTGGCGATCGGTGCGGCGGCGGATTCTTCGGCGGCACGTGCACAGGCGGTCGTGGCAAACACGGTGCCCAGCAGCAGGCCGAGGGAGAGAGTACGGTGCATAGGGAGTGATTCCTTTGCAGAGTCGGGCAACGCAGCCCGCCGCCCGCGCATCGAAGTCGCAGGCAGAGTCGAGAAAAAGTCGAACAGTCATGGCAGGCGCTTGAGCGCCTGCAGGAAATCACGCAATGGGGGGACGCAACGGGTCAGGCATCGGCGGCGATGCCCGTTGCGGGGAACTGGCGGCTGCCGGCGCCTCGCGCCACGGCGAGACTGGCGTTCCATTCAACGTGGCCAGCATGCCAAGGCAGGTCGGCGGGAGGAACGCTACAACGAACGGCACGACGCCGGCGGGCGGTCGTTTCGGCTGCGCAGCAAGCCCCACAGTCAAGCACGGCCCACGCCGCTTCGCCAGAGGGCACTGGCTGTTTTCAGCACAACCTGTCAGGGCAACGGTTACAGCCGCGTCTGTACGCGACCACTGCGCTATCCTCGAAACCGCAGGCGGTGGCCCGCCCGCGTTTCCCCCTTGCCCGGACGCGCTGCATGCCTTATTCGATCCCGCCGCACATCCCGCCTGCCGGCACCGCCCAGCGCCCCTTGCAGCGCTGGCGCGGCGGCAGGCAACAGCAGCAGGTCGACATGGTGGCCGAAGAAGTGCCGGTGGCGCTGCGTTACAACGATGCCCCCTTTGCAGTGATGATGGCCACCCCGTGCGACCTGGAAGACTTCGCGCTCGGGTTCTCGCTCAGCGAGGGCCTGATCGACACGCCCTCGCAGCTGCTGTCGATCGAGATCCGCCCGCAGCTGGAAGGCATCGAATTACAGATGACCGTGGCCGAGGAGGCATCCGGTGCCGACCTGGACCCGGCCAATGGACGCCTGCTGCCCGGCCGTGGTGGCTGTGGCCTGTGCGGCACGCGCCAGCTGGAGGAAGTGCTGCGCCCACTGCCGCAGGTCCGCGAACGACGCAGCTATGCCGCCGCCGCTCTGCAGCGCGCGGTGGCCACGCTGGCGCAGCACCAGCCGATGAATGCGGTGAGCGGCTCCATCCACGCCGCCGCCTGGGCCGATGCCAGTGGGCGCATCGGCTGGGTCCGCGAGGACGTCGGCCGCCACAACGCGCTGGACAAGCTGATCGGCGCGCTGCACTACAACGAACACACCATTAAAGGCGGCCTGCTGGTGATTTCCAGCCGGGCCAGCTACGAAATGGTCAGCAAGGCGGTGCGCGCCGGTGCCAGCGTGCTGGCTGCAGTCTCGGCACCGACCGCATTGGCGATCGACCTGGCCCGCAGCGCCGGCCTGTGCCTGGTCGGGTTCGCGCGGGAGAGCGGGTTCAATGTATATACCCATCCGGAGCGGCTGCAGGCGGACGACGGCCACGCCCGCTGAAGATGGCCGGGAGCACAGCGCCCCCGGCCCGGTAGACCTCAGCGCAGCGCGACCTTCGGGAAGTCCACCGGCACGTCGAACGCGACGTTGACGTAGTTGGTGAACAGGTTGAGCGCCACATGCGCGAGGATCTCCACGATCTGCTCATCATCGAAGCCAGCCGCGCGCAGCGCCTGCACGTCGCCATCGGCGATCTGCGCACGCTGCTCGACCACCTTCAGCGCGAAGTCCAGGGCAGCGGCGGTCGCCGGGTCACTGGACTGGCCGATCTGCGCGGCAGCCATCCGCTCGCTGCTGGCGCCGGCCTTGCGGCCCAGTGCCGTGTGCGCGGCCAGGCAGTACTCGCAGGCATTGCGGTTGGCAATGGCCACGGCGATCTGCTCGCCCAGCAGCGGCGACAGGCGACCGCCACCGAGTGCGCCGAACGAACCCCACATGCTCTTCAGCACGGCCGGCGAATTGGCTACGGCGCGGAACATGGCCGGGGTGGCGCCAAAGGCGGCGTTGACCTGGCCCAGCAGGGCCTGGCGTTCGGCGGTGGTGTTGGCGGCATCGATCAGGGGGACACGGGACATGGTGGATCTCCTTGGGAAAGCGCCCGGGATTGGACGACCCGCTCATCCTAGGGAGACTCTCCGGACGCATCAGTCGTAATTCGCCACACATGTTGTCCATACGTCCATGAGCATGCCCGCCGCCCCTGCGCCAGATCGCCTCTCCTCCCTGCTGGAACGCTTCCGGGTGCAGGCGGCGCTGTTCCACAGTGGCCCGCTGTGCGGGCAGCATGTCTTCGAGCCGCAGCCCGGTCGTGCGTTCCTGCACATCCTGCGCCAGGGTGAAATGGAAGTCCGCCATCCCGACGGCGATATCGCGCTGCCCCGGCTGAAGATCGACACACCCAGCCTGCTGCTGTACCCGCAGCCGCTGCACCATGTGTTCTTCAACGCGCCGCTGGATGGCCCGGATTTCACTTGCGCCACGCTGGATTTCGATGGCGGTGCGCGCAATCCGATCGTGCAGTCGCTGCCACCGGTGATGGTGGTGCCGCTGGCGGCCATCGGCGAACTGGATGACACCCTGCAGCTGCTGTTTGCCGAGGCCGATCGCCAGCGCTGCGGTTCACGGCTGCTGACCAACCGCCTGTTCGAGGTCGCGCTGATCCAGATCCTGCGCTGGGTGGTCGATCATCCGGATGCAGCGGGCGTCAGCCATGGGCTGATGCGCGGGCTGTCCGATGCGCGGCTGGCTCGTACGCTGGTGGCGATGCACCAGGCGCCGCAGGACGAATGGACGCTGCCGCGCATGGCCGCGACCGCCGGCATGTCGCGCAGTGCGTTCGCGGCCGTGTTCAAGGAGGTGATGCAGGCGACGCCGGCCGCTTATCTGCTGGACTGGCGGCTGAGCCTGGCCTGCGCGCAGCTGCGGGCCGGCGTGGCGGTCAAGCAGGTGGCGATCGAGGTGGGGTTTGCCGATACCCCGTCACTGTCGAAGGCGTTCCGCAAGCGGCTGGGGGCATCGCCCAGGGCGTGGCTGGACGCGAGCGCCACGCAGGCTCGGTAATTGCGTCAGGGTAGGGTCGGCCGCTGGCCGACCATCGCGCAAAGCGCGGGGTTTTCATGGCTTGGCCGCAGAGCAGCCGACCCGCGGTCGGCTCTACCACGGGCGATGTCGGCGCGCCGGCCGGCCGCTCAACTGGACGTGCCGTCAGACTTTGCCAGCAGCCCGGCGATGCGCTCGGCCACCTGGGCACGTACGCCTTCATCCAGCTGCCCTTCGTACATCGCCTCGTAGATCCACAGGCCGTCGGCGGCCAGACGTGCCACGAAATTGTCGAGCGTCGTCGGATCCACATTCCCGGCCTCCGGCGCGGACGGTGCCCAGCGCTGAACCGCCGGGCCCCACGGACGCTCGCCCGCCTCCGGGTCGGCCGATTCGAGCATGAACATCAGTTCGGCACGGGTGGCGCTCTGGGCCGACACGCGCACGAAGGTCTGGTAACGCTCCAGCGCCGAGGCTTCGTCCGCACGCTTGCCCAGCAGCGTTTCCATGGACGCCTCCCAGGCCTGCGCCAGGTACTCGTCGATCCCGCGCAGCAGCGCCTCGCGCGAGGGAAAGTGGTACAGCAGGCCGCCGCGGGTCAGCTTGGCCTCGGCCGCCACCGACTCGAAGGTCACCGCACGCACGCCGTCACGATTGATCACGTTGACGGCAGCGTCGAGGATGCGGTCGCGCTTGCTGGTTCTCATGGCGTCATTTTACGCGATCGGCGGCGCCCTCACGGCTGCCGGCCCGGCCACGCAGCAGGTGCGCCAGGATCGTCGCGCCCAGCGCCAGTACCGCCGTGATCACCAGCAGCACGCTCTGGTAGCCACGGTCATATGCCGCCGCAGCCAGTGCGAACCAATCACCCTGCCCGCTCTCGCGCGCGGCATGCAGCGCCTGGGTGAAACCCTCGCGGGCAAGCGCGGGCATATCGGCCGAGACCGGCAGGAACGCGCTGTACATCGCTGCGCTCAGGCTGCCCAGCATCGCCACAGCCAACAGGCCACCGAACTCGTAGGACACTTCTTCCACGGAAGACGCCATGCCCGCACGGTGCGCCGGCACATTGTTGAGGATGGCCGTGGACGCCACCGAGATGGCCGCGCCCATACCGAAGCCGGTGATGGCCATACCGGCGACCACCCAGCCAAGGCCGTGCGGGAAGCCGAACGCCACCACGCCGACGCCCAGCGCGCCCGCAGCCAGGCCACCGCAGATCAATGGGCGCAGGCCCACCCGGTGCAGGATGCTGCCGCCCAGCAGCGCACTGGGCAGGCTGCCCAGCGCGGCCACCGACACCAGCAGGCCCGCCTGCAGCGGCGAAAAGCCTGCCACCAGCTGGAAGCGCTGGGTGGTGACCAGCTGCAGGCCGGCCATCGCGAACAGGGTGAACACCGCCGACAGCGTGCCGGCCAGGAACGCCGGATTACGGAAGATCGCGAAGTCCAGCAGCGGGTACGGCAACTGCTGCTGGCGGCGTGCGAACGCCGCACCACTGATGACGGCCAGCAGCAGCGCGCCTGCGCCCAGCGCATACGACGGCGGCGTCGCGATCAGCGACTTGATCGCCAGCACCAGGCCGGACAGTGCCGCCAGAGCCAGCAGCGACGAAACCAGGTCCCACGGCCGCGAGGTGTCGCGCTGGCCTTCCGGTGCCAGCAGCAGCGTGGCCACGAACGCGACCACGACCACCGGCACGTTGATCAGGAACACCGAGCCCCACCAGAAATGCTGCAGCAGCCAGCCACCGATGATCGGGCCGAGCGCCGCACCGACGATGGCCACCGAACCCCAAATGGCAATCGCGATGTTGCGTTCGCGCTCTTCGTGGAAGCTCAGGCCGATCAGCGCCAGCGTGGCCGGCATCATCGCGGCCGCGCCGACCGCCAGCAACGCACGTGCGGCAATCAGCTGCGCTGCGGAGTCGGCGAACGCCGCTGCCAGCGAGGCGACGCCGAACACCACCAGGCCGATCAGGAACATGCGGCGGTGGCCGATGCGGTCGCCCAGCGTGCCCGCCCCCAGCAGCAGGCCGGCCATCACCAGTGGATAGGCATTGATGATCCACAGCGCCTGGCCGGCGCTGGCCGAGAGTTCCCCAGTCAGTGTGGGCAGTGCGGTGTAGAGCACCGAGTTATCCAGCGTGACCAGCAGCAGGCCGGCGGCGACGGTGAACAACAGTGCCCAGCGACGGGCACGCGACAGGGCCGGAGCGCCGGCCAAGGGCTGGGACAGAGCCATGGGAGAACCTGATGGGATGAAGTACCACCAAAACTATACAGGATATCCGGTATAGTTATGGAGACAGTACCACCGGTTCAGATTGGGGTCCGGCCAATGTTCATGTTGCCGCGCCGCTCCTGCCGAGTGTGGCCGGTGTCAGGGATCATCACCGGCAGTCTTCCGGCAGCGCGGCGATGGTTGATACCACGGCCGCCTGCATGCCCTGCCCTACGGCCATGTCCAGCTCCCCACCTGTATTCCCATGCCGGCGCCGCAGTTCGTCCTCGCACAGCCCGCGCACCCGCGCCCGGGCATTGGCGCGCAGGCTGCTGCACCGCCAATCGGTGCCACCCAGCGGCAACACCGAATACACCACGCTGTTGCAGGCATTGCCGGCCCGCTGCTGCAACGACACCCCATCAAAATCCCGTGGTTCGCTGCTGCGCTGCGGGTCGAAGTAGCTGTCCGGGAACGTGCGTGCGTACTGTTCGATGTCCACGGCCATGCTGCGCCCACCGGCCAGCGGCATCTGCAGCGGCTGGCCGCACGGCGTCGCATCAGCGCGATGCTGGATGTACTGGTAGATCGGCCGGTCCAGCGATGGGTCCTGCTGGGTCACCGCACTCACCGCCGCCAGCACCGGCAGCGATGCACGATTGGCCATGCGCGCCAACAGACCTGCCTGCGCCGGCTGGCAGCGGTCGCGCACTGTTGCCGCGAGCAGGAACAGCACGTCGTTGCGGAAGGCGTGGTCATCAGCCAGGCGCTGTTCGATGCGCTGGCGGGCATCGGAAGAAGGCGCCGGAAATGCGACCGACGGCGGCGCGGTGGGGGCGCGCTGCCACCAAACCAGCAGCACAACTGCGCCCAGCAGTATCCCCGCAGCAATGATCCAGCGCCGGCGCATCAGTTGTGGATCGCCGTCAGCGTGGCCGCAGCAGCATCGTAGGAGGCGCTGGCGATGTCCGCGTCGAAGCGCTTCACCTGCAGGCGGCCGACAAGCCGGTAGGGATCCCACAGATCGCCCAGCGTGATCGGCGTCGCCAGGGTCACGTGGATGATCTGGTTCGGCGGCGGTGGCGGCACGTGGATGCAGGCACCGTAGAACGGTACGAACAGCAGTTCATCCACCAGGCCGGCATCGTTGGTGCCGAGCGGTACCACGTAGCCATCCAGGTCCACCGCGCGGCCATCGGCAGCATCGACCACCTGCGAAGAACCGAACTGTCTTGCGCGGTCCGGGCTGGAATGATCGATCTGCTGTCCCGGTGGCGTGCCGGAGCCGGTGTCGTCGATCAGCCCGCCCACCCCGTCCATGCCATTGCGTGACAGGCCGATCTGCGGGGGTGGGCGTTGATAGGTCACTTCGTCGGGCCGTAACGTGTCCCAACGGTCGATGGGGGCTTCGGCCGTGGCCGAGCGCGCCGGCTTGTCCTGCGGCACGACCGCCACGGCATCGCCGCCCGGCGACGTACAGCCCGCCAGCCACAGGCATCCCAGCATGAGCAAAAGGGGGCTACGGTTCATACGGCCTCAGCTCCGCATCGCGCATGGTGTAGGCCGAGCCGGCCAGATCGTCATCCAGCCGTTCGGCACGCAGGGTGCCGGCCAGGAAGAATGGCGAGTACATGTCCGGCATCTCGATCGGGCGCGGCAGCACCACGTGCACGATCTGGTTCGGCGGCGGCGGCGGCACGTGGATGCAGGCGCCGTAGTACGGCACGAACAGGAATTCGGTCAGCCGCCCGTCCTGCGCATTGGCTAGAGGTACCACGTAGCCTGGCAGGCGCACCGGTCGCTGCAGGACCGTGTCCACGGTGCGGAAGGTGCCGAACTGCGGCATGCGCCGGTTGCCGTTGTGCTCGACCTCCGGGCCCTCGCCCCGCTCCAGCGCGGCCAGTTCGTCCTCGGGCATCATCTGCAACCAGTCCAGCTCCTGCTCTGCCGCAACCGAAGCGTCAGCGCGGTCGACAATCGGCGCAGGTGGCAAGGCCTGCACACCGGTATCCACCGGCCGCTCACAGGCGGCCAGCGCCAGCACCATCGGCACTACCCGCATCCATCGCATGCTCAGCCTCCCGCTGAAAGGCCATCGGCCAAGGTGCGCCGGTAAGCCAGCAATGCCGGCACCAGCCCGGCCACTGTGCTGATCAGCAGCACCCCCGCCACCCATCCCAGCTCGCGGCCATCCGGCCACACATGGCTGATCGACAAACCGAAGGTGGCCAGTACCCAGCCGCGCCCGGCAATGCTGGCGACCACCAGCAGCGACAGGGCCAGCACGCACGCCACCGCACTGGTCGCCACCGCTTCCACCACGAGCAGGCCAGCGATGTAACCCGGCCGTGCCCCGGTGGCACGCAGGATGGCCATCTCACGCCGCCGCTCCTGCAGGGTCGAAACCAGCAGCGCCACCAGCGAAACCATGCCCAGTGCCACCACCATCGCGCTGATCAGCCGCAGCGCCCGCTCGGCGGTGCCCAGCGACTGCCATAGCTGCTGCAGCGTCACGCCGGGCAGGATTGCCAGCATCGCCTCGTCCGGGTACTCGTTGATCCTGCGCTGCACCGAGAACGTGGCAATGCGCGAGTTCAGGCCGAGCATGAAGGCGGTGATGCTGGTCGGGGTCAGGTCCAGATGACGCGCCTGCTCGGCGCTGACGCTCTGGCGGCGCAGCTGCACGCCCGAGCGCCAGTCGACATGGATCGCCTCGATGGCCGGCAGCGAGACCAGCAGCGACGAGTCGACCGGCGTGCCGGTGCGCTGCAGGATGCCGGCGACACGGAATGGCTTGTCGGCATGCGTGGCCAGGCTGACCGCGCCGGTGCCGTGCGCCAGCACGATCTCATCGCCGAGGACGACCTTCTGTGCTTGTGCCACCTCGGCACCGATCACCACGTCATACAGGTCATCGAACGGCCGTCCGCTCGCGAACGCAAGCAGGTGCCCGGCGCCGTAGCGGTAGTGCTCGAAATAGGCATCGCTGGTACCGACCACGCGGTAGCCACGCCAGGAATCGCCCAGCGAAAGCGGCACCGCCCACTTCACCTGCGGCATTGCGGACAGCGCCTGGTAGGACTGCCAGGACACGTTGTTGGTCGGGTCGCCGATATGGAACACCGAGTACAGCAGCAGGTTCACCGGCCCCGAACGCGCACCGACGATCAGGTCGGTACCGGACACGGTGCTGGCGAAGCCTTCGTGTGCTTGCGTGCGCACGCGCTCGACGCCCAGCAACAGCACCACGCTGAGGGTGATGACCAGCACGGTCAGGCCCACGCTCAACGCACGGCTGCGCAGGCTGGCCCAGGCAAGCTCAAGCATGGCCGGCACCTGCCTGGTTGATCTGAGACAGGGCAATCGTGCGGTCGAACAACCGCTCCAGGCTGTCGTCATGGCTGACCACCAGCACCGTGGTGCCGGCCGCCTGGCACTGCGCAGACATCAGCTGCAGGAACGCGGTGGCCGCGTCGCGATCGAGCGCCGAGGTTGGCTCATCTGCCAGCAGCAACGCCGGGCGGCCGATCAGGGCGCGTGCCGCCGCCACGCGCTGCTGCTGGCCAACGCTGAGTGTGCCTGCGCGCCGCTGCATCAGCGCCGGGTCCAGCTGCAGGGCCTGCAGCAGGCGGGTGATCTCGGCATCCACCGGGCCGCTGATGCGCGCGCTGCGCACGCGCGAGAAGCGCAGGCCCAGTGCGATGTTGTCGCGCACACTGAGAAACGGCAGCAGGTTGAACTGCTGGAAGATCACGCCCAGGTGGTCGGCACGGAAGCGGTCGCGTGCGGCGCCACGCATCGCCTGCAGTGCGTGGCCGGCGACCTCCACGCTGCCCTTGCCGGGCAGCAACACGCCCGCCAGCAGGCCCAGCAGCGTGCTCTTCCCGCCACCGCTGATCCCGCGCAGCAGCACGCTGCTGCCCTGCTCGATCCACAGCCGCGGCACATCCAGCACCAGGCGCCGGCCATAGCCGAACTGCACGCCATCCAGCGCGATCACCGGTCGCAGGCTCACGGTGCCAGCACCACGCGCAGATTGTCCGCAGTCAACACGCTGCGGTTCTGGCCACGTCCGGTGGCGCTGTTGACGATCACTTCGTGCAGGCCCGGGAACAGTGCGGGCAGGCGCACGACCATGGCCCGCAGCTCGGCCGGCCTGGCGCAGTGGTACTGCAGCGTTGCGCTGAACCCCGCGTGCCGGTGCCTGCCTGACGGCGGCGCGGCAGCCGACGCATCGAAGCCCTCGGCCCTGGCATCGTTGCCGGAAAGACGGCAGCCCGCCGCGGTTGGCAGGGTGACCCAGCTGCCGCTCTGCAGCAGCGCAGTCGCACGCGCCAGCGCGGCCTGCTCGGCTGCGTTGGCCGGCGGCCGCTCGAAATCAAGGATGCCGATGCCGGGGGCCTGCAGGGCGAACTCCAGCGTCTGCTGGTCAAGCGCAACATCGACGGTGGCCTGGCCGTGCACATGCGCACCCAACTGGCGGACGTCATGGGCCTGCGCGGTGCTGGCCGCCAGCAGCAGGAAAAGAGCAGCAGAACGCTTCATGGGGGAGATTCCTATTGTTACTATGTAACATTATGGACCATATCCCCACGACGCCCGCAAGGGCCCTGGCCCAGCCGCCACGTTCGGCACGCTGGCACCCCCGCTTCGATCTTGCCGGGGCCTGGCTGTCCCTGGCCTGCGCCGCCCACTGCATCGTCCTGCCCCTGCTGCTGGCCTTCGTGCCGGCCACGATGATGGCGCTGCGCTCGTTCCAGCATCCCGGCCATGGCGCCATGACATGGCTGCTGATGATGTCGCGCTGGGAGTGGCTGTTCGCGCTGCTGGCCTCGTCGCTGGCCTTGGTGAGTACCTCGGCCGGGGCGCATCGGCATCGATACTGGCGCCCCCTGCGGTTGGCGTGCGTCGGCGCCATCCTGCTGTTGTCGGCCTCGCTGTACCTGCCGTTGAAGGAATCGCTGCTCTGGCACGGCGTGGCGACAGCCAGCGGTGGCGTGCTGCTGGCATGCGCGCATATCGGAAACCGGCGCGCGCTGCACAACCGCCGGTAGTGCCGGTCGCTGGCCGGCAGCAGCGCTGATCCGGCAGATGGGGAAGCCGGCCAGCGGCCGGCTCTACCGATCTTTATTCATCGAACGGGCGCTGGCCGAGCGTCTGCGTGACGTGGTCGACGAAGCAGGTGATGCGCGCCGCCAGCGCGGTGTTGCGGTAGTACACCGCATTGATCGGCTGCCGCACGTCCTGCGTCTGTTTGCCGAACAGCTGCACCAGTCGGCCCTCGCGCCGGTCCTGGCGGGTCAGGAAGTCGGACAGGCAGGCGATGCCCAACCCGGCCACCGCCATCTGCCGCAGTGTCTCGCCACTGGATGAAGCGATGGCCGGCGCGATCACGAAAGGCCCGCCATCGGCATCCTGCAGCGGCCATTCGTTCAAGGAGCTGGGCTGGGTGAAGCCCAGCAGGTCGTGCTGGCGCAGCTGCTCCACGCGCGTGGGCGTGCCGTGCCGTCGCAGGTATTCGGGGCTGGCCACCACGCGGATGCGACTGTGGCCGATCGGCCGCGCATGCAGGCTCGAATCGCGCAGCACGCCGATGCGGAACGCCACATCGGTGCGCTTTTCGATCAGGTCGGTGATGCCCTCGTTGGAATTCAACTCCAGCTCTACCTGCGGGTAGCGCTCGCGGAAGCCCTCCAGCAGCGGCACGATCACGTGCAGCATGAACGGCGTGGCGGCGTCCACGCGCAGGCGCCCGACCGGCTGCAGCCGCCGCGCCGCCATCTGTTCCTCGGCCTCGTCCACCGTGGCCAGGATCGTGCGCGCGTACTCCAGGAACGCCGCGCCCTCCTCGGTCAGTTCCAGCCGGCGCGTGGTCCGCCGCAGCAGCGTGGTCTGCAGCTTGTCCTCCAACCGCGCCAAGGTGCGGCTGGTGGCCGAGATGGTCAGCTCCAGCGCCTCGGCCGCCGCCGTGATCGAGCCACCATCGACCACCGCCACGAAGGCCTTCAGCTCATCCAGGGTGGTTTTCATTATTTACCTCGTTGCAAAAGCGTTTCCCGTATACACGGCTTAATCAACAAATGTAAAGCGCCCACACTTCGCCCTGTCCCGAGCCCGCCGGCTCTCAACGAAGTCCCTGGAGTCCCTCATGAGCGTTCCTTCCTTTGGCGTCGGCACCTTCCGCCTGACCGGCCAGACCGTCATCGACTCGGTGCGCAACGCCCTCGACGTCGGCTACCGTGCGATCGATACGGCGCAGATCTACGGCAACGAAGCCGAGGTCGGCCAGGCCATCGCCGAATCCGGCATCCCGCGCGACCAGCTGTTCCTGACCACCAAGATCTGGGTCGACAACTACGCCGCCGACAAGCTGATCCCGAGCCTGCGCGACAGCCTGGCCAAGTTGCGCACCGACTACGTCGACCTGCTGCTGATCCACTGGCCGGCGCCGGGCAATGGCGTTGAACTGCGCGAGTACATGACCGCGCTGGCCGAAACCAAGACGCTGGGCCTGACCCGCCAGATCGGTGTGTCCAACTTCAACATCGAACTGACCCGGCAGGCCATCGAGATGGTCGGCGTTGGCGAGATCGCCACCAACCAGATCGAACTGAGCCCCTACCTGCAGAATCCGGCACTGACTGCTTTCCTGCAGGACCAGGGCATCACCGTCACCTCCTACATGACCCTGGCCTACGGCAAGGTGCTGAAGGACCCGGTACTGGCCGCCGTCGCCGACAAGCACCAGGCCACCGTAGCCCAGGTCGCGCTGGCGTGGGCGCTGCAACTGGGCTACGCGGTCATCCCGTCGTCGACCAAGCGCGAGAACCTGGCCAGCAACCTGCTCGCCCAGGACCTGCGCCTGGATGCCGACGACATGGCCGCGATCGCCGCGCTTGACCGCAACGGCCGCGAAGTCGATCCGCCGGGCCTGGCCCCGGCCTGGGACTGAGGAGCTTCGCCATGGGCAGTGCGTTGGCGCGGCTGCAGGCCGGGGGGTTCAGCATCGGCATCGAAGCACCGCTGGACAATGACTGGACGCCGCTGGGCGAACAGGCGCGACGCGCCGCGCGACGCCTGCCCGGCGAACCGGACCTGCAGCGCCATGCGGAGCTGGCACGGCTGGCCGACCGTCTCGGCTTCCGTGCGCTGTGGGTACGCGACGTGCCGGTGTACGACCCGGCCTTCGGCGATGCGGCGCAGGTGTTCGAGGTGTTCAGTTACCTCGGCTACCTGGCCGGCATCACCGAGCACATCCTGCTGGGTACCGGTGCGGTGGTGCTGCCGATCCGCGAGCCGTTGCTGACCCTGAAGTCGGCGCGCAGCGTGCAGCGGCTCAGCGGCGACCGCCTGCTGCTGGGCGTGGCCAGCGGCGACCGCCCGGTGGAGTACCCGCTGTTCGGCCGTGACTTCGACAGCCGTGGCAGCCGCTTACGCGAGCAGATCGCACTGTTGCGCGAAGGCGCCGCCGCGCACCTGCCGCAGGGCCTGGATGTGCTGCCCGCGGATGGCCCGGCCCTGCCGTTGTTCGTGGCCGGCCTGGCCCAGCAGCAACCGGCGTGGATCGGCCAGCACATGGACGGCTGCCTGGCCTACCCGGGCACGCCACAGGACCATGCGCAACGTGTAGCGGCCTGGCGTGCCGTGGCCGGCAACAAGCCCTATGCCAGCTTCATCCACCTGGACCTGCTCGCCGATGCTGATGCTCCGCCCCAGCGCTGGCGCTTCGGCCTGCGCGGTGGCCGCAACGCCCTGCTGTCCGAACTGAATGCCCTGCAGGCCGCCGGCGTTGACCACATCGGCCTGCAGTTCCGCCGCAACGAACGGCCCCTGGCCGAAACCTTCCACGAAATCGCCGAGTACGTGCTGCCGCACTTCCCGGCCCATGCCGGCGCCGCCGCGGCGGCCTGACCGTTACCGGAGCTTTGCCATGAAAATGAAGACCCTGGCCGCGCTTGCACTGGCTACCCTACCGCTGTCTTTCCAGGCCACCGCCGAGGACTGGCACCCCTCTGCCTACGGCGCCAACGACGAGATCGGCGCCGCCAACCTGCTCACCACGGACGTGGTCAAGCACGCGGTATCGCTGGTCAGGACCGGCAAGACCTATCCGCTGGCGGTGCCGGTGGACAAGAACCTGCCCGCGTTCCGCCACCGCAGCTTCCGCCTGTACAACGTGCAGGTCGGCCAGCAGGCCGGCAGGTCGCTGGGCCCCAACAGGTTCACCTTCAACGATGAACTGGTGAACGCGTGGACCGGCGTCGGCACCCAGCTCAATGGGATCGGCCATATCGGCATCGACAACGTCTACTACAACGGCAACAAGGCCGCCGACTTCGTCACCGTCGACGGCGTGCGCAAGCTCGGCGTCGAGAAGGTGCCGCCGATGGTCACCCGCGGTGTGGTGCTGGACATGACCGCGCACTACGGCAAGGCGATCGTGCCCGGCGGCACCGAGTTCACCGTGGCCGACATCCAGGCCGTGCTGAAGAAGCAGGGCCTGAGCCTGCGCAAGGGCGACGTGGTGCTGTTCAACACCGGCTGGCTGGAACTGATCGGCAAGGACAACACGCAATTCCTGGACGTGGAACCGGGTATCGGCATGGAGGCCGCGAAGTGGCTGGCCGACCAGGGCATCGTCGCGTTCGGTGGCGACACCTGGGCCTCGGAGGTCTACCCGAACCCGAACGGTGCCGAGGAATTTCCGGTCAACCAGTACATGCTGGCCAAGCGCGGCATCTACAACCTGGAGCTGATCGACAGCCGTGCCCTGGTCCGAGACAAGGCCTGGGAATTCCTGTTCGTGCTCGGCCAACCGCTGTATGTCGGCTCGACCCAGGTCAACATCAACCCGGTGGCGATCCGATGAACGCTGCAACCGACCTGCCCGTGTTCGCTGGCCGGCGCTTCCGCGTCCGCTATGACGGCCTGGCCGCTGACAACATCTACAGCGCCGATGGCCGCCACGTGCAGTACGCCATCGTCTCCGGCGCCTATGCCGGTGCGCAGGGCGAAGCCGCCTGCGAGTGGCAGCAGATCAGCGAAGGGGTCTATGCCATTTCGTGGCAGGAAGCCGATGGCGCATCGGTGGTGCATGTCGATGACTTCGCCGGCGGGCGTTCGCTGGCCTGGTTCACCGCCACCGATGGCAGTTTCCATCGCATGCAGGGGTCGTTGGCAGCGCTGTGATGCCGGCCAGCGGCCGGCACTACCCAAGCAATACCCCACTCTGTTTGACCGGGCCCGGTAGTGCCGGCCGCTGGCCGGCAACCTCGGCCTGGTCGAACACCCCAGCCACCCAGTCGATGAACACCCGCAACCGCGGCGACGGCGTGCGGTTGCGCGGGTAGACCAGGCTCAACGGGCTTGGCGTCGGCGGCGCATCAGGCAACAGCTCGACCAGCTGCCCGCGCGCGATGTACGGGTCCATCCGGTAGCGCGGCGCCTGGATGATGCCCAGGCCTGCCAGCGCGGCACCGAGGAACGCATCCGCGCCGGACACACGCACCCGCGCCGGCAGCGGCAGGTAACGCACCTGCCCGCGCTGCTGGAACTCCAGGGGAATCAGCTGGCCGGTGGCGCTGGAGCGATAGCCAACCATTTCATGCCCGTCCAGCAGTGACTCGATGCTGCCTGGGACGCCCTTGGCCTGCAGGTAGCCCGGCGCGGCCACCGTCACCTCGCGCAGCATCGTCAACCGGCGCGCCGCCAGATCGCTGTCGGCCAGCGTCCCCACCCGCAACGCGGCATCCACGCCTTCGCGCAGCAGGTCGACATAGCGGTCGCCTTCGCTGACGTCCAGTTCGATCTCCGGGTAGCACTGCAGGAAGTCCGGCAGCTGCGGAAACAGCAGGTGCCGGCCCAGCGTGCCGTGCACTTCAATGCGCAACGGGCCGCGCGGCGGCGCGTCACGGAACGCGGCCTCGGCATCGTCCATGTCGGCGATCAGGCGCAGGCATCGCCCGTAGAAGGCTTCGCCTTCCAGCGTCGGCACCACCTGCCGCGTGGTCCGGTGCAGCAGGCGCACGCCCAGCCGCTGTTCCAGCGCCTTGATCGCGTCGGTCACCGTGGCGCGCGGCAGCCCGAGGTCCTCGGAGGCCCGGGTGAAGCTGCGGCGCTCGACGATACGGACGAAGGCGCGCATGGCCGTGAAGCGGTCCATTGTTCGGCTATCCGGATGATGTTGGCGGATTATGCAGGATTATCCGAACGTGCGATGGCGCGAAGATGGCCCTGCGCCGCTCCGGCGTGCCCCAGTGGAAGCCACCATGACCCTCTCCCCCGCCCGCTCTGTCGCCCTGGTCACCGGCGGCTCCCGTGGCATCGGCGCCGCCATCTCCCGCCGGCTCGCCGCCGACGGCCACGCGGTCGCGATCAACTATGCGGGCCGCCGCGGCGACGCCGAAGCCTTGGCGGCCGAACTCGGCGCAGTCGGCGCGCAGGCCATTGCGCTTCAGGCCGATGTCGCCGATCCGCAGGCGGTGCGGCAGCTGTTCGACGCCATCGAAGTCCGCTTCGGCGGCATCGACGTGGTGGTCAACAGCGCGGGCGTACTGCAGTTGGCACCATTGGCCGACACCGACGATGCCCTGTTCGAGCGGGTGATCGGCATCAACCTCAAGGGCGCCTTCAATGTGCTGCGCGAAAGTGCACGACGGGTGCGCGACGGCGGGCGCATCGTCACGCTGTCCACCAGCGTGGTCGGGACCCGGCTGGAGAACTACAGCGTGTATGCGGCCAGCAAGTCGGCGGTGGAGACGATGGGCGCGATCCTCAGCAAGGAGCTGCGCGGGCGCAACATCACCGTGAACGCCGTGGCGCCGGGCCCGACCGCTACCGAGTTGTTCCTGGATGGAAAATCGCCGGAGCTGATCGAGCGGCTGGCGAAGATGCCCCCCCTGGAGCGGCTGGGTACGCCAGAGGACATCGCCGGTGCGGTGGCCTTCCTGGCCGGTGCCGATGGCGGATGGATCAATGGCCAGGTACTGCGCGCCAACGGTGGGATGGTGTAGGTCGCGCGGACGGCATCCACGCATGGCGCGGATCGCACCTGCGTGTGACGCGCGAATTCGGTAGAGCCGAGCCCACGCTCGGCTGCTCTTCGCGCAAAGGCCGGAAGCAGCCGAGCGTGGGCTCGGCTCTACAGCAGGGTCAGGCGCTACGGTCCTCGCGGCGCCGGTGTACCCAGTAGTACAGCGTGGGCAGTACCAGCAGGGTCAGCAGCATCGCCGACAGCAGGCCACCGATCACCACCACAGCCAGCGGCTTCTGGGTCTCGGCACCGATCGCATGCGAGGTCGCCATCGGCAGCAAACCGAACATCGCCAGCAGCGCGGTCATCAGCACCGTGCGCAGGCGCTGCAGCGAGCCCTGCACCACGGATTGCAGCAGGTCCATGCCCTGCTCGCGCAGCTGGGCGAAGCGACTGAGCATCACCACCCCGTTCAGTACCGCCTGCCCGAACAACGCGATGAACCCGATCGCCGCCGACACCGACAGAGGGATGCCGGTCAACCACAGGGCCAGGATGCCGCCGATCATCGCCAGCGGCACGTTGGCCAGGATCAGCGCCGCGCTGCTGATGTCCTTGAAGGCATCGAACAGCAGCACGAAGATGATCAGCACCGACAGCGGAATCACCCAGCCCAACCGCTTCATCGCACGCTGCTGGTTCTCGAACTCGCCGGACCACTCCAGCCGGTAGCCTTCCGGCAACTGCACGCTGGCCTCCACGCGCTTGCGCATGTCAGCCACCACGCTACCCATGTCACGCCCGGCGATGAAGATGCTCACTGCCTTCACCCGTTGTGCGTTCTCGCGCGAGATGTTGATCGCGCCGCTGGCCATGCGGAAGTCGGCCACGTCGGACAATGTCACCGTGTGCCCATCGCCGATGCCGACCGGGACCGTGCGCAGCCGCTGCAGGTCACGATCAGCATCGTCCAGGCGCAGGGTGATCGGGAACCTGCGGTCACCCTCCCACAGCTCGCCGACCTGGCGCCCGCCCAGTGCAGTCTCGATCACCGCGTCGATGTCGCGCACGTTCAAGCCATAGCGCGCGGCGCGGTCGCGGTCGATGTCGATCTGCAGCTGCGGCAGCGAACCGTCGCGATCGATGAACGCGCTTTCCACGCCGTCCACCGCACGCACCTGGGCCAGGATCGCCTGCGCCTGCTGGTTCAGCACGTCCAGATCCGAGCCACTCACCTTGATCACCACCTGGCCCTTGATCTGCGAGATGCTCTCCAGGATGTTGTCGCGCACCGGCTGCGAGATCGAGAACTCCGGCCCTGGAATGCGCTGCTCCAGCGTGCGCTGCAGATCGCTCACCAGCTGCCGCTTGTCCACGCCCTTCGGCCCCTCTTCCTCCGGCTTCAACGCCACCAGCGCCTCGATCTGGTTGGCACCCTTGGCATCGGAGCCATCCTCCGGGCGCCCGAGCTTGGCCACCACCGTCGATACCTGCGGGAAGGTGCCGACCAGCTCGCGGATGCGCCGCGACTGCTGCTGCGCCTCGGCCAGGCTGGTGCTCGGGTCGAGCGTTGCGGTCAGCCAGATCGATCCTTCGTCCAGCTCGGGCAGGAACTCCGAACCCAACCTTGTGCCCAGCGCCAGCGTGCCGACCAGCAGCGCAACCGCAGTCAGCACCACCGCACGCGGGCGGGCCAGTGCGCGTTCCAGGATCGGCTTGTACCAGCCGGTCAGGCGGTCCATCAGTGGATTGCCATCGCGCATGCGGTCGCGCCGCAGCCACCAGTAGCAGAACAGCGGCACTACGGTCAGTGCGAGGATCAACGCACCGATCAATGCCGAGGTCACCGAGTACGCCATCGGCGCGAACATGCGGCCTTCCTGTCGCTGCAGGGTAAAGATCGGGATGTGCGCGGCGATGATGATCAGCATCGAGAAGAACGTCGACCGCCCCACTTCCGATGCAGCTGAAAGAATGGTCGAGAACCTCGCCTTCCGGTCGGCTGCGGAGGGCAGCTTCGACAGCCGCGAAACGATGTGCTCGGTCACGATCACCGCCCCATCGATGATGATGCCGAAGTCCATCGCCCCCAGCGACAGCAGGTTGGCCGGCACGCCCCACAGATGCAGGCCGAGGAAGGTCGACAGCAGCGCAAGCGGCATCATCGCCGCCACGATCAGTGCGGCGCGGGCGTTGTACAGGAACAGCCACAGCACCAGGAACACCAGCACCGCGCCTTCCAGCAGGTTGCGGAAGACGGTTTTCAGCGTGGTCGAGACCAGCCACGAGCGGTCGTAGAACGGCTCGATGCTGACCCCGTGCGGCAGCTGGTTGGCTTCGATCTCCGCGATGCGCGCATGCAGGGCGTCGAGCACGTCGGACGGATTCTCGCCCTTGCGCATCAGCACCATGCCGAACACCGCATCGTCATTGTCGTCCTGGCCGACCAGGCCCTGCCGGGGCAGGCCGGTGTCGGCAATGCCGGCCAGGTCGCGCACCAGTATTGGCGTGCCCCCGCGCTGCGTAACCACCACGTTGCCGATGTCGGCCGGCGAACGCATCAGGCCTACGCCACGGATCAGGAACTGCTGCTGGCCGCGTTCCACGTAGCCGCCGCCGGCATTCGAGCTGCCCTTCTCCAGCGCCTCGGCGAACTCACCCAGGCTGATGCCGCGGTCACGCAGCTTGTCCAGGTCCGGCTTGACCTGGAAGGTGCGCGCGAAGCCGCCGAAACTGATCACATCGGCCACGCCCGGCACGGTGCGCAGGCTGCGCTCCATCGTCCATTCCTGCACGGTGCGCAACTGGGTCGGCGTCATGTGCGGGCCTTTCAGCACGTACCGGTAGATCTCACCCACCGCCGAACTCATCGCCTCCAGTTCCGGGGTCACCCCTTCCGGCAGCTCCACCCCCTGCAGGCGCTCCAGCACCTGCTGGCGCGCGAAGTAGTCATCGGCCTTGTCGTCGAAGGTCAGGATGATCATCGACAGGCCGAACTGGGTGTGCGAGAACACCCGCACCGAATGCGGAATGCCGGACAGCGCCACTTCCAGCGGCATCGTCACCTCGCGCTCGACCTCTTCGGCGGCGCGGCCCGGGTGCAGCGATACGACCGTCACCTGGGTATCGGACACATCCGGGAAGGCCTCCACCGGCAACACGCGGAACGCAGCAATGCCAGCGCCGATGAACAGCAGCAGCGCCAGCATCACCATCAGTGGCTGGCGCAGGCAATAGGCAATCAGGCGATCGATCATGGGGCGGCGTGCCCCGTGCCGGTGCTGGTGGCTGCCGGCGCGCTATCCACCAGCTGCTGCAGCAGCAGGCCACCCTCGACCACCACCCTGCTGCCCGCCGCCAGGCCTTCACGCACCCACAGGCGGCCGTCACCCAGTTCCTCGGCGTGCACGGCATTGCGCACGAAGCGGCCCTTTGCTTCCTCCACGAACACCACCTGCTTGCCGTCGATCAGCAGCACCGCCGCATCCGGAAGCGAGACACCGCCCTCGGCCGGCAACGCCACCTGCGCACGCACGTACTGGCCGGCCTTGAATGCCCGTGCCCGGTTGTCCAGCTCGGCGCGCGCCTGCACCACGCGGCGCTCGCTGTCGACGAAGTCATCCACGTGCTGCAGGGTCGCCTGCAGCGGCCGTCCATCGGCGCCGGCCAGGCTCACCTGCATGCCCGCCCTCAAGCGCCCTGCCTGGCTCTCGGGAACATCCAGCAGCAACCACAAGCGGTCCGGATCGCCAATCACTGCCAACGGCTGTTCGCTGTCGGGGCTGACCGCCATGCCCGGGCTCATCCGCCGTTCCACCAGCACGCCGTCGATGGGGGCGCGCAGCGGCAGGCGCTGGTCGACGTGCAGGCCATTGCCATACGCCTTGGCGAAGGCGGTCGCACGCGCGTGATCGGCCTGGCTGCCGGCAAAGTTGGCCTCGGCCTCGTCCAGTTCACGGCCCGATGCCACACCCGCCGCATGCAGCTCGCGGGTGCGATCCAGTTCCCTGCGGGCCTGTTGCAGTTCGGCGCGGCCGCGCACGCCGTCGGCCTGGGCCTGGCCGAACTCGGGCGAAGTGATCCAGGCGATCACCTGGCCCGCCTTCACTTTCTGCCCCGGCTGCGCATCGATACGCGCCACCTGCCCCGCCAATGGCGTGCGCAGTGCACTGGAGCGGGTCTCGTCCCAGGCCACCCGACCCGGCAGCTGCAGGCTGGCGCTGGCGCCGGCGGTCACCGCCTCGCTGCGCAGCACGTCCAGCTGGCGACTGCCGGCCGGAAACTGGATCTGGCCGCCGCTGATCTGCGGCGCGTCCTCGATGTACGAGGCCGGCTCGCGGCCGCAGCCACCCAGCAGCGTCAGCGCCAGCAAGGCCGGCAGCACGGCGTGTCGCGCCCGCAGGCGATGGGCGACAGTGGACTTCATCAGGACTCTCCTTCAGCAACGGATGTGGCCGCTTCCCAGCGCGCCAACGCAATGGCATGGTCGGCACGCGCCTCGATCAGCGCAGCCTCGAAGTCGCGCCAGCTACGGCGCGCATCCAGCAGATCGGTCAGGCTGGCGGCACCGCGGCGGTAGGCCAGTTCGATGCCCCGCACCGCCTTGCGTGCAGCGTCGGACTGCAGCCCTTCATAGTCGCTGCGACGCTGCGCGGCGGACTGCGCGCTGGCCTGCAACTGGTCCAGTTCGGCGCGCGCTTCGCGCTGCAGCACCTGCAGTTCCAGCGCGGCACTGTCACGGTCGGCCTCGGCACGCTGGATCGCGCCGCGTGCACGCGACGGGCCGCCCAGCGGGATGGTCAATGACACACCCCAGGTGACGCCGCTGATGTCGGTCGGCTCGCGTTCGGCTTCCACGCCCAGCTGGACGTCGCGATGGCGCTCGCTGCGCGCCAGTGCTACACCGGCATCGGCCGCGGCCAGGCGCGAACGCGCCGCACGCAGATCGGCACGCTGCTGCGGATCGAACGCGCGCGTTGCGGCAACGGCTGCGGGGTCGGGCCAGGGATCATCGGCGCTCAGGTCGCCGCTGTCGTCACGGCCGAGCAGCAGGCCCAGCGCATGCCGCGCATCGCGCAGATCCAGCACTGCCTCGCGCGCCGCGTCGGCCACCGCCAGGTCGTCCACCGCCAGCCGCGCGCGGTCGACCGGCGCCATCGCCCCGGTGGCAACCTGCTTGTCGGCTGCCGCCATCTGTTCGGCCGAACTCTGGCGGTTGGCCTCGGCAATCTGCACCCGCTCCTGCGCGCGCTTCAGGCCGAAGTAGGCCTCATGCAGCGCTACCTGCTGCCGGCGCCGGGTATCGAGCATCTCCAGCCCGGCCACTTCCAGCAGTGCATCGGCCTGGCGGATGCGCAATGCGCGCTTGCCACCGCGCTCCCAGGTCCAGCCCAGGCCCAGCGTGCTGTCCGCCCGCTTGTCCTGCCAGCGTCCCGGGCCGATGCCGTGCTTCGGGCTGATCTTGCTGCTGCCGATCGACAGCTCGGTGGGCGGGCGCAGCGCGGCGGCCTGCGCGTCGCCCTGCACCCCGCGCAGCTCCAGCGCCGCCGCACGCAGGTCCGGGTTATGCGCTTCCATGGCGCGCTGCGCTTCCTGCAGGGACAGTGCCGATGCCGCAGGTGCGCACAGGAGGGCAGCCAACACAGCCGCAAGACAAGGGGAGAAATTCATGCGCGTCACGGTAAGGTGACGCACTTGCGCCAATCTTGCCCCAACCTTGCACGAAGCTTTCAATGCGAATCCTGCTGATCGAAGACGACGCCGCCCTGGCCGATGGACTGATCCGTGCCCTGCAGGGCACGGGTCATCTGTGCGACCACCTCTCGCGCGGACTGCATGCACCCGCTGCACTGGCCAGCGCGCCATATGACGTGATGGTGCTCGACCTTTCATTGCCCGACGTCGATGGCCTCGACCTGCTCTCGCGCCTGCGCAACGACGGTGTGACCCTGCCGGTGCTGATCCTTACTGCGCGCGACGGTATAGAAGACCGTATCCTCGGCCTCGACCGGGGTGGCGACGACTATCTCGCCAAGCCGTTCGCGCTGGGAGAGCTGGAAGCACGCCTGCGTGCGCTGTCACGCCGCCGCAGCGACGCGCCTGCGCAGAAGCGGTTGGGTCGCCTGTGCTTCGACAGCATCCGCAATGAAGTGCAGGTGGACGGCCAGCGCATCGAACTGACCGCGCGTGAGCTGTCGCTGGTCGAGGCCCTGATGCAGCATCCCGGCCGCACCGTCACCAAGCAGCGCCTGTTCGACGCGCTGTACAGCTGGGACCACGAGGCCAGCCTGTCGGTGATCGAAGTGCATGTCAGCCGCCTGCGCCGCAAGCTGGAACAGGCGCGTGTCGGCGTCGGCATCCGCATGCTGCGTGGGCTTGGATACCGCTTGGAGGCCGTGGGTGACTGAGCGCGTGCACAGCCTGCGTGGCCTGCTGCTGCGCCGCCTGTGGCTGCCGCTGCTGGTGCTGCTGCTGTGCAGCGCGGTAGGTTCCTTCGCGCTGGCCCGTTTCTACGCCGGCCAGGTCTATGACCGCTGGCTGCTGGACTCGGCGATGTCGCTGTCCGAGCTGGTGACGGTGCAGGAGGGTCATGCCTCGATCGAGATCACGCCCGCGGTGTCACGTATGTTCAGCTGGGACACCGCCGACGAAGTGCATGGCGAAGTGGTCGATGCTGCGGGTGCACGCTTGTATGGCGACCTGGCCGAAGCCCTGCCCCGCCCGGCCACCGCCGCTTCAAGCGACGACGCGGTTTATTACGATGCGCGCCTACGTGGGCAGCCAGTGCGCATGGTCGAAGTCGTGGTCAGCGCCGGGCCGGGCCATGACATCCGGCTGCGCGTGGCCGAGACGCTGCGCAAGCGCCACCGGCTGGAGCGCAAGCTGCTGCTGACCAGCATCCCGTTCCAGGCCGCGATCCTGGCACTGGCGGCGTGGCTGGCGTGGTCGGGGACCGGCGCTGCCGCACGCCATGCGAACCAGGTGGCGCGGCGCTTGGCCAGCCCCCGCCCGGACCCACTGGCGCCCTTGGAACCCGCACAGGAAGCGCCACGCGAACTGTGGCCGGCGGTGGAAGCCTATAACGCGCTGCTGCACCGGTTGGATGCGATGCAGGCGGCGCAACGGCGCTTCGTCAGCAACGCCGCGCACCAGCTGCGCACGCCGCTTGCTGCGATGCAGGTGGAGCTGGAGAGTTCCCTGCGCCAGCATGATCCACAGGCGCAGCAACTGGCGCTGTCCGGCACGCTGGCCGGCCTGGCGCGGCTGCAACACCTGGTCAATCAGCTGCTGATGCTCAGCCGCTCGGAAGATCCACAGGGCAGCGCGCTGCCGCTGCGGCCGCTGGACCTGGCCGCGCTGGCGCGTGGCGTGGTCGAGCGTTACGCCGATCGTGCGTTGGCTGCAGGCGTGGACCTGGGTTACGACGGACCCGACGACAGCGTGCAGGTACAGGGCAATCCACAGCTGCTGCGCGAGGCGCTGGGCAACCTGCTGGACAACGCGCTGCGCTATGGCGCCGCGCCCGGAGTGATCACCCTCGGCCTTCGGCAGGAGACCGACGGCGTGCAGGTGTGGGTGGACGATGACGGCACCGGCATCGCCGAAGCCGAGCGCGCGCGCGTCACGGAACGCTTCTACCGGGCCAGCAGCGAGGGCGACGGCTGCGGGCTGGGGCTGGCGATCGTGGCCGAGATCGCGCAGCGGCATGGCGCGATGTTGAAGATCGAAACGGCGCCGCTCGGTGGCGCGCGCGTGGGGCTGCGGTTTCGCTGAGCGTTGTTGAATTGCCCTTGTAGAGCCGAGCCCATGCTCGGCTGCTCCTGGCACGATGCCTGAGCCGAGCATGGGCTCGGCTCTACAGGTTCCCGGTCACCCGTGAAGCGTGCCAACCAAGGTTGGCACCTACCGAGTGCGCGTCATCGGCTCATCGAATACGGCGCCTGCGCGCCCTGCCCCGGCCAGTCCTTGTTCGGCTCGGCCTGCATGCTGAAGCGCAGTTCGCCACCGGCCAGGATCTCGTCGTGGCGCAGGAAGGTACGCTGCAGCGGCTTGCCGTTCAACGTCACGCTGCCCACGTACGTGTGCGCTTCATCCAGCCCCTCGGCCACGATGGTGAACGTCTTGCCGTTGGGCAGGCGCATCGCGGTCTTCGGCAGGAACGGACGGCCAAGAATGTACTCGCCCGAACCCGGTGCAACCGGGTAGAAGCCCAGCGCGGTGAACACATACCACGCCGACATCTGGCCGACGTCATCATTGCCGGCCAGGCCATCGGTGCGGTCCGCATACTGGGTATCCATGATCTGCTTCAGGCGCGCCTGCGTGCGCCACGGCTGGCCGGCATACGAATACAGGTAGGCCACGTGGTGGCTGGGCTCGTTGCCATGTGCGTACCAGCCGATCAGGCCGGTGATGTCTTCCATGTGCTCGAAGATCGATGGATCCACCTTGGCGTTGAACACCTCGTCCAGGCGCGCGAGCAGCTTGTCGCTGCCACCGTGCGCGGCCGCCAACCCGGCGACGTCCTGCGGCACGTACCACGAATACTGCCAGGCATTGCCTTCGGTGTAGTCGGTGCCGTAGCCGCTGGCGCTGGGGTCGAAGGGCGTGCGGAAACTGCCATCGCGCTTGCGTGCGCGCATGAAGCCGGTGTCCTTGTCGAAGGCATTGCGCCAGTTGCCTGCGCGCTT
The DNA here is from genome assembly GCF_030910085.1 of Stenotrophomonas maltophilia group sp. RNC7. NCBI lineage: Bacteria > Pseudomonadati > Pseudomonadota > Gammaproteobacteria > Lysobacterales > Lysobacteraceae > Stenotrophomonas > Stenotrophomonas maltophilia group sp. RNC7. Next base: position 181,153 of record NZ_JAVFVN010000888.1, read on the forward strand.
GTCGAAGGTCGCCGCGATGTCGGCCTTGCCCATGGCCTGCGCCATGCGCGCGATGGTCCAGTCGTCGAAGGCGTATTCCAGCGTCTTGCTGGCTGCTTCGCCCTCCTCGTCGATCGGCACGTAGCCCAGCTCGCGGTACTGCGCGATGCCGTCATAGGGACCGTAATTGGCGGTCTCGACCATTGCCTTCAGCGCCTTGTCGGCGTCGAAGCCACGAATGCCCTTCACGTAGGCATCGGCGATCACCGGCACGGCGTGGTAGCCGATCATGCACCAGTCTTCCAGGCCATGGAACGACCATACCGGCAGCATGCCGTACGGGCTGTGCTCATGGTGGGCAAGCATGGAATTGACGAAGTCGCTGTTGCGCTTCTCCGGCTGCACCAGCGTCAGCAGCGGGTGCAGCGCACGGTAGGTGTCCCACAGCGAGAACGTGGAATAGTGCGTGAAGCCGTCGGCCTTGTGCACTGCGTTGTCCGAACCGCGGTACTGGCCATCGGCATCCATGAACAGCGTCGGCCCCAGCATCGTGTGGTACAGCGCGGTATAGGCACTGCGACGGGCATGCTCCGGCGCGTCGATGTCCAGCACGGACAGTGCCTGCGTCCACTCCTGCTTCGCCTGTGCACGCACGCGATCGAAATCGAAGTCGGCCACTTCCGCGTCGAGGTTGGCGATGGCGCCGGCTTCGCTGACCGGCGAGATCGCCACCTTCACCACCAGCGGTGCATCCAGCTTGCCGAATGCGAACGTGCCGACCAGCTGTCGGCCTTCGATCTGGGCGCGCTGCGCGGGATCCTTCTCACCCGGCGGCGGGAAGCCCTTGTAGACGATGTCCTGCTCGGTGTTGTGCAGCTCGTGCCCGGCCAGCGGGCGCGAGAAACGCATCGCGAAATACAGCTGGCGGCCCGGCGCCCAGCCGCGCGTCTCGCGGAAGCCGGTCACCGTACCGTCGGCGCGCACCCGTACCCGCGACCACAGCACCTTGCCCGGGTAGTCATACATGCTGGTACGCATGTCCAGCAGCACCTTGGCGTCGGTGCCCTTGGGGAAGGCATAGCGGTGCACGCCCACGCGGGTACTGGTGGTCAGTTCGGCGCGTACCTTGTAGTCATCCAGGGTGACCGCGTAGTAGCCCGGCTCGGCCTTTTCATCGTCATGACGGAAGCGCGATGCATAGCCGCTGCGCGGCTTTTCCGGATCGCCGCGCTCCAGGCCCGGATTGCCGGTGAACGGCATCAGCAGGATGTCGCCCAGATCGGAATGGCCAGTGCCGGAGAAGTGCGTATGCGAGAAGCCGACGATGCTGCTGTCGTCGTAGCGGTAGCCTGCGGCCCAGCCGTAGGCCTTTTCGCGCGGCTGGATGCGCGTGTCCGGGCTGAGCTGGACCATGCCGAACGGCACTGTGGCCCCCGGGTAGGTGTGGCCTTCGCCACCGGTGCCGATGAACGGGTCGACCGAGGCATAGGCGCGTTCGGCGGCGGATTTCGACGGGGCCGCCAAGGCGGTACCGGTGACAAGCATGGCGGTGGCAGCGAAGGCGATCAGGAGGCGACGGTCCAGCGTGGGCATCGGCATTTGGATCGATTCAGGTGGTAGTCGGATCCTAGCACCGGGCCTGTCTTGTCGCATGCTGCAGTGCGGCCGCCGGAACCGGCACGATGATTTGCACGTAATTGCATGGCCGGACGACGAGTCGCCTCATAGCCTTGCGGTCTCCCGCCTCCCGATCGGTGCCGATACGCCAATGGATGTCCACACATGCACCTCTGAAAGACCGCGCCTTCGAAACGGGAGAAAGCGAGACGAACCATCAATTGGTATGCAGCGCCTCGATCTGCCCAGGATGGCACCGCAGCGCAAACGCCGCTGCCGGGATTGGAACCCCGTTTTGAGCTTTGGGATCTGCTTGCCGTAACTACGGCGGGCGGTGCGCGGCGGCCGAATGGCCCTCCGGCTTTTCCCAAAGCTCAGCCGAAGTTCCAACCTCGCATCGCCCGCCACCCTTGCGGTGGCCTTCGCTTCCCAAGGAGTTCCCGCATGACCCAACGTCCGCTCAGCCCGGCCATGGAATCGCTGTTCCAGCGCATCGAACACGCCCTCAACAGTGCCGAAGGCATGGCCATCCTCATCGGCGAGCAGTACGGCCCCGAGCCGAAGCCACCCGCACCGATGGGCTACAACGCCAAAGAAATCGCCAACGCGATGGTCATGCTGAGCCAGCATGGTCGGTCGTTGCTGCAGAAGCTGCGCGCGGAAGCGGAAAGGGTGACCTATCACTAGCCCGCGATGCAGCCGAGCCTGCCCGGCCGTGCGGACCACACGCAATGATTGCTGCTCTCAACCCGGCAATGCGCCCTGCAACGTGGCGAGGTCGGCGCTGTCGACCGGCCTCACCACCCGCGCCACTTCCTGGCCGTCATGCAGCAGCACCACTGTCGGCCACAGTTTTACCTTGAAAGCACGCCCCAGTGGCTTTCCCTTGCCATCTTCGATCTTCCAATGCACCAGATCATGGGCGTCGACAAACGCCTGGAGTGTGGGCTGCGCGGCCTGGCAATGGCCACACCAGGGTGCACCGAACTCGAGCAGCAGCCAGCCCGCCTGAGCTTCCACGTCCGCGCCGGCGGGCTCCGCCGCCGGGTAGTCACGCATGAACGGCATGCTCGTTACCCCGCCAAGGCCTTCTGGATGTCCTCCACCGGTGAATTGGTCAGGTCCTTGGCAATATCGCCCAGCAGGCGCGCCTGGACCTCCTTGTGCAGCAGCGGGCGGATACGGCCCAGCGTGGTCGGGTCTGCCACCAGTACCAGGTGTGCATAGCGATTATTCAAGGCATCTTCGTTGAGCTGCTCAGCCACCTGCTTGGCGAACGTCGCCTCGTTGAGCTGGGAAATGGACATGTCCTTCGGCACCGCACCGGCCGGCCCCTGACCTGAGATACCCTGCTCGCTGATGTCCTGCAGGCGCAGCTCACCTTCCTGCTTCAACGCAAGCTGATGTTCGCTGCCCACGTTGGTGAACACGCGGGCCGAACCACCATCGGCAACGACGATCAGGGTGCCTTCGGGAATGCGACGGGTCATGCGATGCTCCTTCTCGATTGCGTTCGGCACTACCGTAGACAGCACTGCGTGAGGGCTGCGGCCAAGGTTCGTTCAACGCGTGTCATCGCATGCATTGCGGATGAACAGGCGCAATGGAACACAGCGTGCAGATCAGCCCGCTTCTCCGCATGCTCACACCGATGCCGTTATCATGAACCGATGATCGACACGACCCACTACGTGACGGGCGCACCTGTTACGTGGGAAGCACTGCCGACCGGCGCTTCGCTTGCCACGATGGCTCCCGCCCTGCCCTTCCATCGCCTCGCGCTGGATCCCGGCGGATGACGCCCGCAGGCGCTCTGCCTGCATTCCCACGCTGACGTGACCGCTGGCCGCTGATTGCGCGGCTGCAGTGGTGTGTTTCCGCATGTCCACCGTTACTGCGGTGCGATTTCGTGCGCGTGGCGTCGTGCGTGCGCACATTCCCCCAGCCCCGATGCCCCCTGCGCCCCCTGCGCCACCTGCGCCACCTGCGCCTGCATCGCCGTTTCCGTTTCTCGGGACACACCACACCGTCTGTTCCGCACCGTATTTACCCAACAAGGAGTCCCCATGCAGGACACCCCCGATGCACACGCCCACTTTGGCTGGTTCAAGCGCCGCCGCCACCTGAAGGTCGATGAGATCACGGTGGTCGACAAGCCCATGCTCAAGCGCGCCGTTGGCGCGGCCGCACTCGGCAATGCCATGGAGTGGTTCGACTTCGGTGTCTACGGCTATCTGGCGGTCACCATCGGCCAGGTGTTCTTCCCGTCCAGCAATCCCACCGCGCAGGTGATCGCCGCGTTCGCCACTTTCACCGTGGCGTTCCTGGTACGGCCGCTGGGCGGCCTGGTGTTCGGACCGCTGGGTGATCGCTACGGCCGCCAGAAAGTGCTGGCGTTCACCATGGTCCTGATGGCGCTGGGTACCTTTTCGATCGGCCTGATCCCCGCCTACGAGCGCATCGGTATCTGGGCACCGGTGCTGTTGCTGCTCGCACGCGTGGTGCAGGGCTTTTCCACCGGCGGTGAATATGGCGGCGCGGCGACCTTCATCGCCGAGTATTCCACCGATCGCAACCGCGGCCTGATGGGCAGCTGGCTGGAGTTCGGCACGCTGGGCGGCTACATCGCCGGCGCCGGTACCGTGACCGCGCTGCACATGCTGTTGAGCAGCGAGCAGATGCTGGACTGGGGCTGGCGCATTCCGTTCCTGGTGGCCGGCCCGCTGGGCCTGCTCGGCCTGTACATGCGCATGAAGCTGGAGGAAACCCCGGCGTTCCGCGCCTTCGCCGAGGAAGCCGAGAAGCGCGAACACGACCGGCCGGGGCTGCGCGCGCTGTTCCAGGTGCATGGCCGCCAGCTGCTGGTGTGCATGGGCCTGGTGCTGGTGTTCAACGTCACCGATTACATGCTGTTGACCTACATGCCCAGCTACCTCAGCGTCACCATGGGCTACGCCGAGAGCAAGGGCCTGCTGCTGATCATCATCGTGATGCTGGTGATGATGCCGCTGAACATCGTCGGCGGCGTCTTCAGTGACAGGCTGGGCCGCCGCCCGATGATCATCGGTGCCTGCATCGCGCTGCTGGTGCTGGCCATTCCGTGCCTGCTGCTGGTCGGCAGCGGCCATGACGGGCTGATCTTCCTCGGCCTGATGCTGCTGGGCCTGGCGCTGGTGTGCTTCACCAGTTCGATGCCGTCCACGCTGCCGGCGCTGTTCTACACCCCGGTGCGCTACAGCGCGCTGTCGATCGCCTTCAATGTGTCGGTGTCGCTGTTCGGTGGCACCACGCCGCTGGTGACCGCGTGGCTGGTGGAACGCACCGGCGACCCGCTGGTGCCGGCCTATTACCTGATGGGCGCGGCGGTGATCGGCCTGGTGACCATGCTGTTCGTGAAGGAAACCGCTGGCCTGCCGCTGCGCGGCTCACCGCCGGCGGTCGGCTGCAGGAAGGAAGCCGCTGCGCTGCTGAAGAGCGATGTGCCGGTGACGGTGGACCCGACCCTGCCGCCGCTGCCGGATGTTGCCGAGCCCGAGCAGGTGAAGCCTGCCTGAGATCGGGTGCAAAACGCGATCCACGCATGGCGTGGATCTGCGGCGCCACTGGCGCTACGTCTTGATGCGCGCCAGCTTTCCCGGCGTCCAACGCAGCGTCCAGGTGTAGTTCCCGTCCGGCGGACAGACGTGGCGATCTGGGCTCTTCCATTCGCAGACCGTCGCCCCGGCACTGACGGTGAAATCGACAATGATGCGATCACCCTGGATGCGGATGGCATGGATGGCGCCTGGAATCTGTTCGACCGCGTCGTCGCCATAGCCATACCTGCGGATGGCGGCATAGTCCTCTGCCTCCACCGGCGACAGGCTCTTCGGGTTCTCCTGGCCCCGCGGATCGTTCTCGGCCAACGCGGTCATCACCGCAACAACGTTGCGCTGGGCGAAGCTGCCGCCGGTGTAGGTGGACGTGTAGAAATACACGACCTCGGCACGGCCGTCGCCATCGAGATCGGCAACAGCGGTCCACACCGGACGGAACTCGGATTCAATGTCGTCGCCGGGAATCAGCCGCAGATTGGCTTCGGCGGCCCGATACGCTTGTACCAGGCTGGGCGGCGCCACCACCCGCTTGGACGCGGCCGGCGCAGCCACCGCCGTCAAGCTGGACAGCGCCAGCGCAGCAAGCGCCAGGCAGATCGAAGTGGAGCGGAACATCGCAGGTCCGTGCATGTCATCCTCCTTGGGTGTGCGGCCAGTCTAACCACAGCCAAGGCATCCACGCATGGCGTGGATCTAGCGCAGGCTGTTCAATTCCATCGCACGCATCACGATGGGCTTGGCCCAGCCGGGCGTGTGCAGCAGGTCGGCTACCGCAATGGGGTATTGCAGTTCGCCTGCAGCCATGGCCAGTACCGGCAGCGGCACCACGCAGCCCTGTGCGTCGGCCGGTGCGCTGTTGTCGTAGACGTGCAGCTCGGCCAGGTGTGGCAGCAGCTCCAGCAGGTTCGCGCGCGCGGAATCGAAGCGCGCGCGGATCCTCTCCACCGGAATATCGTGGCCGCCAGCGGCCACCCGCGCCGCAACACGGGCGATGTGCAGCTCGACATCGGCCAGCCCACAGAACCAGATCGCCACCTGATGCCGTTCGCAGGCCTCGAGCAGTAGGCGCGGAATGGTGTTGCCGCCGAGCGTCGTCTCGAAGGCGAAGTCGGTGCCCTCGGCCATGGCCTGGCGCAGGCGGCGGGTGCCTTCCTGCCAGGCCTCGGCGTTGGCCTCCGGCAGCGGCCAGCCGGCGTCGACCAGGCGACGGGTGAACGAGTCCGGGTTGAACCAGCTCAGCCCTTCGGCGTCCAGCCAGGTGCCCAGCAGCGAACTCTTGCCGGCGCCATTGACGCCGGCCAGCGCCAGGATGCGTCCCATCGATCAGAGCGGGCGGCCGAGGGTGACCTTGCGGCCGCGCCGGATCGGCTGGCCCAGCACCTTGCCCAGCCCCTCCCCGCGCTGCAGCCCGGCCAGCTTCTGGTCGAATTCGCTGCGCAGGCGCAGCAGCTCTTCGTTGCGCTCACCGGCATCGCCACCCGCGGCCTTGGCCAGCAGCTCCTGGTAGGTACGGATGTCCACGATCACCGCTTCCGGGTGATTGTGGTTGGTGATGACCAGCGCCTGCTTTTCGCGCACGGTGCGCATCAGGCTCGGCCAGCCCCGGGTCTTCACCGACGAGGCCGGGGCTTTTTCAAGGCCAGGCAGATCCAGCGGCAGGGTCATGGCACGGCTCCAGACAGGGTGGATGACAGCCACTATACCCAATTTGGCCAAATTGGGGATAAATCCCTTTTCACCCCGGCGCCCCAGCGTCCGGGGCGTCGGTCTGCAGCAGGCTGTCACGCTCGCGCAGCGGGAAGCGGATCCAGGCATCCAGGCCTTGCGGGGTAAAGCGCAGCTCGCCGCTGCCGGCCAGTTCATAGGGCACCCGCTGCTCGATCAGGACCCGGCCCAGGCCACGCTGGCGTGGCATCTCCCACCCCTCCACCTCGGCATGGCGCTCGCACCAGTGCAGGCCCAGCCACGGCTGCCCATCCTGCACCTGCAGGTGCCAGCAGACATCGATCCGGCCGTCCTCGTGGGCCAGCGCGCCATACCGCAACGCATTGGTGGCCAGCTCATGGATGGCCAGCGACAGTACTTCGGCCGCCTTCGGTGGCAACAGCACATCCTCACCCTGCAGGTGATAGGCGGCGGCGGCCGGTGTCTGCGCCGCGATCTCCTGCTCGAGCATGCCGCGCAGGCAGACCCCTACATTGGCGCCACGGGTCAACAGGCTCTGCGTGCGCGCCAGTGACATCAGCCGCGCGCACAGGCGCTCGGCATACTCGTCCACGCTGCCGACCGATGCGCGGGTCCGCCAGGCAAGGGCATGGATGGTCGACATGATGTTGCGCACGCGATGCTGCAGTTCGGCCAGCAGCACCGATTGGCGCTCGGTGGCACGCTTGAGGTCGTCGATGTCCACGGCGATCGCGAACACGCCACTCACCCCGCCATCGGCATCACGCAGCGGTGCGGCGGCGACACGCGTCCAGCGCGCGCGCCCATCGTCATGGATGAACTGGAACTCCAGGCCTGGGACCATCGTCTCCCCCCGCAGGGCGCGGGCGATGGCGAAATCGTGGGGTTCGATGCGCGAGCCATCGGGATGCGTACCCTGCCACCGGTAGTGGTTGGGGCGATCCGTGGAGGGCACCTTGCCGGTGGGAAGATAGGTCCGCATCTGGTCGTTGGACAGTTGCAGGTTGCCGTCGGCATCGACAATGCAGACACCCACCGGCAGCACCTTGAAGGCCAGCGCCAACCGGCGGTCGCTCTCACGGCGCTTCTGTTCCTCGCGTTCGCGGGCCGCCTGCGCAACGTGCGCGGCTGTCGTTTCGAACATGGTCACCAGCACGCCGTTGATGCACCCGTCCTCTCCGCGTATGGGGCTGTAGGTGATGGTGAACCAGACATCCTCCAAGCGCCCCCGCCGCGCCAGCGGATAGAGCTTGTCCTCATAGGTGATGGTCTCGCCCTGCCACACACGCTGGTAGATCGGGCCGTTGATGTGCCAGACCTCGGGCCAGCATTCGCGCGTCGGCTGGCCCAGTCCGCCAGGATGCTTGTCAGCCAGGATCTCGGCATAGCCATCGTTGTAGAGCTGCACCAGCTGCTCGCCCCACAGCACGATCATCGGAAAGCCGTGCGCAAGCATCAGGTCGACGGTGGCGCGCAGGTGCGGCGGCCATTGCTCGATCGCACCCAGTGGCGTGCCTGACCAGTCGTGCCGGGCAATACGGGCGGCCATGCCGTCATGGCGCGCATGCGCCTGCAGCGACGGCGGCATGCCCGCCGGGCGCTCAACGGCCCGGAGGCCTTCGGTGCGGCGCGACATGCCGCGCAATCAGGCGATGCCCGCAGGGGCCTGCGGCGTCGCCACCAGTCCCGCCAGCTGCTGGACCAGGGCCTCGATGTGATAGGGCTTGGTGCAGCGGGGCGCATCCGCGAAGCGGCTGGGCAGGTTGTCATCGTAGCCAGAGGTCAGCATGAACGGCGTACCCGCTTCGGCCAACCGGTCGGCCAGCGGGTACACCTGTTCACCGCCCAGGTTGATGTCCAGCAGGGCCACATCGATGGGATTGTCATCCAGCAGCCGGCCGAGTGCCTGCAGGTCCCCGGCCGGCCCCACCACCTGCGCGCCCTTCAGCTCCAGGTAGTCCACCAGGAACATCGCGATGGCGAATTCATCTTCCGCCACCAGTACTCTCAACCCTTTCAGGCCTTCTGGTTTGTTGCCCGCTTCCAGCACGACCGGCGCTCCTCGATACACGCGGCCCACCTCCGCCGCAACGGTCGTAGGATGCGCGAACCGGGCTACAAGGGCGCGTGATGATCGATGAAGATCGCAGCCGCGGCGCATTCACTCCGGCCTTGCAGCGGTGCGTTCAGAACGCACGCTCCCATTTCAGGCTGAGCAGGCCGCGGTCATGGCTGTACAGCCAACCGACGTTGCTGTCGATACGGGCGTAGCGCAGGCTCAGGCTGGGCACCAGCCCGCCCACCGCCAGCCGCTCGCTGCGCACGATGGCGATCAGGTTCTGTTCGTCGTCCTGCCTGCGCGCCTCCAGCAACGGACTCCAGGCATCGTAGTGACGGTGACGCAACGACACGAACACCGTGGCCGTGGTGCCACTCCACTGGCGCGCCGCGCCCAGCCGCAGGCCGCGCTGGCGGTAGCCGTTGGCCGGGTCGGCAGCGCTGCTGTCGCTCAGGTCCATGCCCGCGAACAGGGTCCAGCGCGGATTGAGCGCGCGGAACCAGGTGGCATACAGCGCTGCCAGATCGCCATCGTAGTTGTCAGCCAGGCCCGGCTGCCGATAGCGCTGGCGCTTCCAGTCGGCCTCCAGCTTGAGCAGGCTGCGCCCGTCCAGGGCGTACTGCCACTCGCCGTGTACGCCGCTGCCGCCCTGCAGAGCGTGGTTGCCCAGCGCCTGGAAGTCATAGCTCGGCGCCAGCTGCAGGGTGTGCCGTGCACTGCGCCAGCTGTAACCGGCCTGCACGCTGGCGTTGAGCTCGTTGTATGCACTGTACCCGCGCCATGCCTGACCGAAAGCGAGACCGCGCACGTAAAGTCCATGATGGCCGGCCAACGCCCAGCGCCGTTCCAGGTTGGCGTCGTAGTCCAGGCCGGTGGCGCGCTGCGCTTCGGGCAGCGTGCGTTCGATGAGGCAGGTGTCGCCGACGACGAACAGGCAGGTGCGGCTGGCCGAACTGCGGTTGATGTTGTCGCTCCATGCAGGCCCGGCGGCGACCGCCGCCTTCCAGCGCCTGCGTGCCTGCAACGCGTCCAGATAGCTGTCCACACGAGCGCGGACACCTGCGGTGGCCGGATCGTTGCTGTCGATACCGGCCTTGATTGCACCGAACAATGCCACCGCCTCGCGGTCGCGCTGGTCTTCGGCATAGACGCGTGCCAGTTCAAGGCGGGCGGGCAGGAAGTCCGGCTGCGCTGCCAGCAGCGCTTCGTACTCCTGTGCAGCGCGCGGATGGTCACCGGCCACGCGGGCCAACGCACCCTGCGCGTAGTGGCGCAGCAGCGGATCGTGCCCCGGAAGCTCGATGTATTCGGCCAGGAACGCCGCGGCGGCCGGCCACTGCTGGTGCTGCAACGACAGGTAGAGGGCCTGGCCGAGATCATCAACGGTGCGCTCCACCCGCACGGTCTTGCCATCGATGGTGAGCGTCGGCCGCTGTGATTCGGCTTGCTGCAGGCGCTGCTGGTCCTGCTGCTGGTGGCGCAGTTCGCTGCCCTGTTCGAGCACGCGGCGCAGATCGTCCTGCTGGGCGCACACGTCGGCGGCAACCAGCAGCAGGAACACAAGGAAGATGGGGTGGCGCATGGGCGATCCGTGGCGGTGCATGCAGCGGGCCGAAGCAGGGACTGGCGGATCGCGGCTTGTCCCTGCCCTGCCCCGTCAGGGGCGTGGCAATCAGTTCTTGCTGCCGCCGAAGGCGGTGTCGTACTGGCTGTTGCCGGCGAACGTAGCGATACCGGCCAGGGTGGCGGCGTTGGCGCCGAAGAACTGGCCCTGGCTGTTGCCGGTGACCGAACCGTTGGCCACAGCGGTGCCGGCGAAGGACGCATCAGCGCTGTTGATGTTGGCGTTGATCGCCAGCGTCTGGCCACCACCGGCCAGGCCGCCGGTCAGCTTGCCGGTACCGAAGTTCGCGGCGAAAGTGCCGCTGAGCAGGTTGCTGCCGTTGAATTTGTTCAGGCCGGCCACCGCGTACGTGGCGGTGCCGCTGGGCAACGTGGTGCCCGCACGGTCGCCAGCGAAGTACACCTGGCGGTTGTTGAAGCCACCCGCGGCGCCATCCTTGGACCATTCACCGAACCACACATCGCCACTGCCCACCTTGACGAAGTTGAAGTGGCCCATGCCGGCATGGTTGCCCGGGGTGCCGGTGATCGGCATGGCCAGCGTGCGCACGGTCACGTTGCCCACGGTGGTGGGGGCCGAGTATGCGGCCAGACCCTGGAAATCGACCGGCTTGGCGTTGGAGACGGTGCCGACACCGATGCCGGCCTTGCCGGCACTGTGCGGGCCGCCGTTGACTTCGGAAGCACCGACCTTGACGTACAGCTGCGAATCGGTGGCCGGGCTGGCCGCACCGACGATGTCGGCAGCCTGGGCAGCACCGGCCAGGGCAAAGGTGGCGGTCACGGCCAGTACGGAACGGGAGATCATCTTCATGGAACTACTCCTTGGGTTGAGGGAACTACGGGTACAGCAACGGAACAGGTCATCAGAAGCGCGCGGTGACACCAAGCTTCAGCGTGCGCCCTGGCGCCGGCAGCGTGGAGCGAGTGGCCGGGTCGACGTAGTAGCGGTTGCCGAGGTTGGTGCCGACCAGCTCGACGCTGGCATGGTCGTTGATGCGCCAGCGCGCGTAGGCATCGACGGTGGTGATGTTTCCCCAGGTGAACGGCACGTTCTGCCAGATCAGGCCACCACTGCCGGCGTACAGGCGGTCACGGTAGGCCTGCAGGTCCGGGTTCTGGTGGCGCTGGTAATGCACGACGCGGCTGCCCAGCTCCAGGCGCTCATCGAACAGCCGGGTGCCCAGCGACGCGTTCACCGACAAGCGGGGAATGGCCTGGGTCAGCAGGTAGCCACTGACGAAGCCGTCCTGCACGCAGTTGGGCACCTTGCCGGCGAGTGCATCGAGCTGCACCGCCATGCTTTCGTCACAGACCTTGTTTTCCAGCGTGCGGGTGATGCCCAGGTCGGTGAAGAAGCGGCGGTTGTCGAACCGCGCCTGCAGCTCCACGCCGCGGATGCGCTGCTTGTCCAGGTTGTCGAACAGGAAATTGCCGTCGCGCTCGATGACGTTGCGGGTCTTGTGCACGTAGTAGGCCAACTTCACGTCGGCATCAGCGGTGTTGCCGAACAGCGCCGACAGGTTGTGCACGTAGCCCACTTCGTAGTTGTAGGCGTGCTCGGGCTTGAGCGGGTACAGCGGGCTCAGGCTGCTGGAGAACGCGATGGTGCTCTCGAACATGCTGGGGAAACGCACCGCCTCGCTGTAGCGGACGTAGGCGCGCGCATTGGGCGAGAAATGCGCGGTGGCCGAGAAGGTCGGCAGCCAGGCATGGTCGCGCCTGCGCTCATTGCGCCCGGACACCGTCTGCGGCGGCCCGCTCTGGATGCTGCACAGGATCTGCGCCCCCTGCACCGGCAACAGCCCGGGAATGGCCGCCACCTGGCCATTCAGGCAGGGGTTGCTGGCACGGCTGTAGTTGCCGTCCGCATCCGGCAGCCACGGAATGGTGTGGTCCACCGCAACCGGCGTCTCATACCTGCCCAGCAGGCCCTTCAGCAGATCATCAACGATGAAGCCCATGCCGATGCTGTCCCAGAACGCGCGCTGCGACTCGATGGCGTCGATCTCGCCCTGCAGGCTGGCCGGGCGTTCGGGCAGTTCGTTGACGCGGTAGCGGGCCTCCTTGGGGAACACCGAGGTGGTCATCAGCTCCGGGTGGTCCTGCAGGAAATCATCGAAGGCCCAATAGCGCGCGTAGCGCACGCCGGCACTCAGGGAGAGGAAATCCACCGGCCGCCAGTCCAGCACCAGGTAGCCCTCGCCTTCCTGGCGGCGCCCCGCGCGCGGATACATGCGCCAGCCATCGCTGACGCCGAAGTACGGGTCCGCCGAGCGCAGTCTCTCGAACTGCCAGTTGCCGCCCACGGTCAGGTCCAGGGTGGAATGCAACGCGAAGCGGTTGCTCAGGGTCAGGCCGGTGCGGTCGTTGCGGGCATTGGCCAGCGCGGTATTGCGCAGGATCGGGCTGCTGCCGGGGTTCCAGTCGGGGTTGCTGGCAAAATTGGGGAAGCCGCCAGCGGTGTACGTATCGCTGGTGGTTTCGGTGCGCCACAGGTTGGCACGCAGGTCCAGCCAGCGGCTGCCGGCAGGCTGCCAGTGGTATTCCAGGTTCCAGGCATCGGCATCGACGCGGCTGAGCGGCCACTGGATGCGACCGTAGTCGGGCGCGGACAGGATGCGCGAGGGCATGATCTCGCCGTAGTGCGAGAGCGTGCGCCGCCAGGTCGCGCGCAGCTGCTGGTCGTCGTTGATCTGCCAGGTCGCTTTCAGCAGCCACGATTCCTGCTCGCTGGAGGTATTGGGCACCTCGTCGCCGGGCTTGAAGTAGCGCGCCAGCGTGGTGATGTAGTCCAGGCCCTTGTACTCGAACTGCTCGCGCGGATCCTGGTCGTAGTACGCCGCGCCCCGGGTGCCGGAAAAGTAGTTGCCGCGCTTGCGCCAGGCATAGGCCGCCATCAGGTCCACGTGTTCGCCACGCAGGCCCAGCGCCAGCCGCCAGGCCTGGTCTTCCCCGGCGAACACATGGGTTTCAGAACCGCGCGACTTCACCGGCACCAGCAGCGTGCTGTCGGCATACGGTGCGGAGGGTGAGCCCTGCGGGAACCCCGGCACCGTGCGGTAGTCCTCGCCGGTATGCAGCCGCGGCAGGCGTGGCGCCACCGCATTGCTGCTGCCTTCGATCTTCAGCTCCCCGCCGAAGCGCTCGCCGGCAGCAACAATGTCGTCAACATCGATGGTCTTGATCACCAGCGCGCCACCGATCCCGCTGTGCACATCGCGCACCAGCCCTGGCCCCTTGATGACCTGGATGCCACCGATCAGGTTGGGATCGATGTAGTTGCGGTTGCTGACGCCGTTGTAGCCGCGCCAGACCGTGAGCGCCTGCTCGCCACCGTCGATGCTGACCGGCACCCGCCCCGGCCCCTGGATGCCGCGGATGTTGATGTCCAGCGCGCCGCTGTTGCGCGCATCACCGCTGAACACACCGACCAGATCCTTGACCACGTCGGCCGGGTTGGAGCCGCGATAGCGCTCCACACGGTCGCGCCCCGAGTACGCCGTGGTCAGATCCAGCGCGAACACATCATCGTAGCCGCGCCGATCACGCGCCTCGCCCCCTTCCGACTGCAGGCGACCGGCCACGTCCAGTGTTTCGGTCACCCGCACCCCTTCTCCGTCCCCTTCCCCCGCCTCCGCTGCGGCGCGCAGGCTCCAGGTGCCATCCATGCCGCGCTGGGCACGCACCCCACTGCCGCGCAGCAGCTGCTGCAGGGCCTGCATCTGGCTGTACTCGCCGCTCACCGCGCTGGATCGACGGCCCTCCACCAGGTCACTGCGGAAGACCACCTGCACATCGGCCTGGCGGCCAAAGCTGCGCACGGCATCGGCCAACGGTTGTTCCGGAATGGCGTAAGTGCGCAGCGGTGCGGCCACTGTGGCTTGCGCCTGCACCACCGGCACCCAGGCCAGCGGCAGCAATGCGGTGGAGATGGCCAGGGCCAGGACGGTAGCGCGACGATGACAGGCGGATGCCGTGGACGGCATGGACAGGAACTCCTCAAGCGGGGCGGGACCACGGCCACGTCCGGTGCCCGGTGGTGTGTCTGGCTTGAGAAGAAACGCGGTTTCGCTCTGGCTATACCTCTATAGACAGCGGGGTACGACGACTGCCCACGGTTTTTTCATGTTTTTTCATGCAGCCGGTTAATGCGTGCTCCGCGGGCGCTTCACCACACCAGCAACGCACCTCCGGGCAAGCGCTGCACTCGCAGTCCCGCCTGCGCGGCCACGGCGTCGATGGCCGTGTCCGGTTGCTGCAGATGGAACAGGCCACTGACCCGCACGCGTGTACCCTGCCCGCCCACCACCCAGACCGGGGCACGCCGGTAGCGGCCGAGATCGGCGATGGCCTGCGCGGCAGGCAGACCGTCGATCACCACCTCACCGCGACGCCACGGCGCCATCGCCTCCGGCGCGGCCTGTTGCAGCGGCTGCAGCCAGCGCCCGTCACGGAACGCACGCACCTGCCCGGCGCGCAGGCGCTGCACGCTGCCATCGCCCGGGCGCACATCGACCACGCCCTCGCTGACTTCGGTGGTGATGGTGGCGCCCTGCATCGACACGCTGAACGCCGTACCGATATCGCGGATCTGGCCACCGCCGGCCTCGACCTGGAACGGTCGCTGCTCATGCGCCACCTGGAACCAGGCCTGCCCGCGCAGCAGCTGCACGCGCCGCTGCTGGCCATCGAACGTGAATGCCAGTGCGGTGCCGGCATCGAGTACCGCCGTGCTGCCGTCGTCCAGCCGCACCACGCGCGGCGCATCACTGCTGCGCACATCGCTGCGCGCCAGCAGCAACGCGTGCGGTGCGGCCGCGACCATCAGCACTGCGGCCGCAGCACTGGCGAGCAGCCAGGGCAGACGGCGGCGCGGTGCGATCGGGCGCAGCCCCTGCTGATCTGCGGTCAGCTCGGGCAGCGCGGCCAGCACCTCGGGCCCGGCAGCGTCCAACCGCTGCCAGAAGGCCTGCTGCTGGCGCCAGGCCCGCGCGTGGCGGGGATCGGCCTGCAGCCAGCGCTGCAGGGCTCGTTGCTGGCGTTCCGGCAGGGGGCCTGCACTGCGCCGTATCACCCAGCGCAACGCCTGCCTGGCCTGACGCGGCGAGGGTTCGGAGGTGGTCATGATTGTGGCCTGCCGCACCACGAACAGGTGCGCTTTCCTGTTGTGACAACGGCGGGCGCGATCTGCCCACGGTAATCGCCGCTCATCGACGCATTCCCTGCTGCTGTTGTTGGATCAGCAGCGCTGCGCGCAGCACATGCTTGCCAACCAGGCTCTTGGAGATTCCCAGGCGCGCGGCGATTTCGCGCTCGCTCAGGCCCAGGTAGCGGTTGAGCACGAAGCACTCGCGCACCTGGGCCGGCAGGGCGAGGATGGTCTGGGTGATCTCGCGCAGCTGCGCCTGGTCCAGCGCCTGCGCCTCGCCATCATGCCCTGCATCGCCCATGTCGACGGCGTACTCGGCCATCGCTCGCCGCTCGCGGGCGTCGGCCTGGCTGCGGTTGAGCGCGTGATGGTAGGCCATCCGGTACAGATAGCCGCGCGGCTCCAGGATGGGCGGATCGCCGGGCACGCTGCTGGCCTTCAGGTACAGGTTCTGCAGGGTGTCCTCAGTACTGGCCGGGTCGAGATAGCGTGCGATGAAGCGGGACAACGCACGGCGCTCGCGGATCAGCAGCTCGACCAGCGCCAGGGCATTGGGAGACATAGGCGCCAAGGCCGGACCGGGGAATGATGGGCGTGATGGCGACGGTCCGGACGTGGATTGTGGGCTGCGCGGCCGCAGGCGGCAAGCCGCGGGCTCGTTCATCCACGCATGGCAGGTGCTCTGCGAACTGCAGCGCGACTGGGCCCGCTCGGCAACGGTCCCGGATTTCATGAACCTCTTCATCGCAACCGGTGGTACCGCGGGCATCCAGTTCTCGTACGATCGTACCGAGTGATGGGGTGGCGGCCCCGGTCCTGGCTGGGGCCGCCCTTTTTAGCGCAGTCGAGCGTGGCTCGACGCCACAGACAGATGGAGAACGTGATGGCCTACGCACGCATTGTTTCGACCGCCGACAACTATCTGCACCACATCAGCAACGGCAGCTTTGATGTGGATGCGGACGAGCCTGCCTCGCTGGGTGGCCAGGGCAAGGGCTTTGCGCCGTTCGACCTGTACCTGGCCTCGCTGGCGGCGTGTACCGCCATCACCCTGCGCATGTATGCGCAGCGCAAGGGCTGGGAGCTGGGCGAGTTCCATGCCGAGCTGCGCTCGGAACGTGACGAGGATGGGCGTTTCCACGTGCACCGCGTGCTGCATGCCAGCGCCGAGCTGAGTGATGCGCAGTGGCAGCGGTTGCTGGAGGTGGTGGAGAAGACCCCGGTGACCCTGGTGATGCGCGAGGGTGCACGCATCACCAGTGAGCGCGGGAGTGCTGCGTAACCCCATCCACGCATGGCGTGGATCTACAGACGACGCTCGCCGGGCATGGCCCGGCGCTACCGGAGCGGCGCGGGGCCATCGGGTAGCGCCGGGCCATGCCCGGCGGCCACTCAGCGCCGTGAATGCAGTACGGTGCGCTGGCGCATCGCGTTGAAT